>JBPCOR010000164.1:0-3954 GCA_051000035.1 Mycobacteriales bacterium
CGCCGCCGTCGATCCCGGTGCCCTCGATTCCCGCGCCGGGCCCGCCGCTGTCCGAGGCGTAGGCGCCGACCAGGGTGAGCTCCCGGAACCACAGCGGGGTCAGGTCCACAGTGGACGACGGCATTCCGGACAGCACCACACGGCCGCCCGCCCGAACCAGCCGCAGCGCCGAATCCAGCCCGGACCCGCCGGTGCACTCGATCGCGGTGTCGACGCCACCGAGCAGGAAATCGCTGCCCTGCTCGGGACTTTGCAGCGAGCCGCCGGTGGCCCGTCGCAGCACCCGCGCCGCCCGGCGCGGCTCGACCACGTCGGTGGCGCCGAGCGTGCGGGCGCGGTCGGCCTGGTGGCGGTGCTTGGCCACGACGTACACCGCTCCCGGGGCGGCGAAGGTCTTCAGCGCCAGCAGGGTGAGCAGCCCGACCGTGCCGGCGCCGACGATCACCACCGAGGTGCCGTCCGGGACGGCGGCGCGGCGCATCGTGTGGATGGCGCAGGCGAGCGGCTCGATCAGCACGGCGCCCCGGTCCGGCAGGGAGTCCGGTACGGCGTGCAGCTGGGCGCCGTGGGCGACGAGCATGCCGCCCCAGCCGCCGCCGGTGTCACCGCAGAAGCCGGTCTGCAGCCCCGGGCCGACGACCCCGGCGGTGATGTGGTCGCAGCGGCTCTGCGTGCCGGCGGCGCAGTGCGAGCAGATCTCGGTGCCGCGCGGCGCGCACGACAGGACCGGGTCCAGCACCACACGCGTGCCGGCCGCGACGCCCTCGACGTCGTCGAGCAGGTCACCGACGATCTCGTGGCCGGGCACGAAGGGCATCGACACCATCGGCGAGAGGTACGGCGAGGAGCGGGCCGAGAGCAGCGCGAGATCCGATCCGCAGATACCGGACAGCCGCGGCCGCACCCGTCCCCACCCGGACCCGGGGCGGCGCGGGTCCGGGAGACTCACCAGCCGCAGCGGAGCGAGCTGCCCCGTCACGGCACCGGAGATGGTCGCGCCGAGCCGGCCGGTCAGCCGGCCGTTGGCGCCGCGCGCGGCGACGAAGCGCAGCGGCGAGCGGTGGTACTCGATCGCCGTGATCACCGCGCCCCCGAGATGTCGGCGACCTGCAGCATCGTCTCGATCGGGCCCTGGGTGTGCTCGCCCCACTCCTCGATGCGCCAGTGCTTTGCCTTGGCGTGCCGGAACAGCCGGGGGTCCGGATTGACCGCCACCGGGTGCCCGACGGCCTCCAGCAGTGGCCGGTCGGAGAAGCTGTCGCCGTAGGCGTAACTCGCCGGCAGGTCGCTCCCGTGGTCGGTCGCATAACGGCGCAGCCAGGCCGCGCGGGCCTCGCCGACCAGCGGCGGCGCGACCAGGTAGCCGGTGAAGCGGCCGTCCTTGACCTGCAGTCTGCTCGCCACGATCACGTCGAACAGATCGTGCAGCGGCGCGACCAGCTCCTCGATGGTGCCGGTGAGCAGGATGGTGCGGTGCCCGGCCTGCCGGTGCCGGCGTACCTGCCGGAGCGCCTCCGGCGCGGTCCGGCGGATCAGCAGGTCGGTGAGCCGGGACCGGACCAGCCGGCGGAATTCCTGCTCCGACGCCCCGGCGTACCGCCGCATGAAGGTCCGCAGGAAATCACCCCGGTCGCGGCGGTCGGCGGCGAGGTATCGGGGGAGCGACCGCGCCACCGACGCGAGTTCGCCGGGCCACCGGACCCCGGGCGCCTGGGCCAGGCGCGCCCACAGGTAGGACTCGATCACGTTGCTCGCCAGCAGGGTGCCCTCCATGTCGAAGATCGCGAGGACGCCCTCCTTACCGCTCGGCAGCGGTCTGGGCTTGGACGGAACCCGGTGGCTGCTCGCCGGCCGGCGCAGCACCGTGGTCACGGCCGGGAAGTGCACGTCGTAGAAGTAGTGGTGCCAGTCGACCACGGCAGAGTCGAAACCGGCGTCGCGCTGCCGCTCCTCGGGTTGGGCGCGGTGCAACGCCAGCAACTCGTCGTAGGAGTAGATGACCTCGAACTGGGTGTAGGTGCCGTAGAGGTCGGCGTAACGGCGCAGGAATTCCAGCTGCTGTGCCTGCCGGTGGGTCTTGGTCAGCCAGTCGCGGGTGCGCCGGTTGGCCGGCAGGTGCAGCAGGGTGCGCTCGGCGACGTCGACCGCCCGCTCGCCGGTGCGCATCAGCCGCTCGATCCGCTGCGCACCGGGGAATGTCCACTGTGGAACCCGGATGGTGCCGCGGTCGGCGATGGGCAGCGGCTGGTCGGTGAAATACTCGTGCACCAGGTCGAATAGCTGCCCGAAGGTCAATGGATTGCGGGCCCCGGACCCGACGTGATAATACGCCGGATCTCCTTCTGCTGGTGGGTTTTCGGCCACCGCGATGAGCGCGTTCGTGACGATGTCGACGGGTACGACGTCGAGGATCCCGTCGTGCGCGCCGGGGAATTCGGGCAGGATGCCGCGGCCGTAGGCGAGGATCAGCGGCTCGGGAATCTTGAAGCCGTCGATCCAGCCGGGGCACGGGTGCGTCAGGGCGCTCTCGACGATGGCCGGTCGCACGATCGAGAGCCGCAGGTGGGCCGCCAGCTCCTCGGCGGCCCGCTCGCCGAGTGCCTTGGTGAAGGTATAGACATCGGGCCAGCCGACGCTCTTGGCGCGCTGCCGGCCGTAGTCGATCAGCCGGTCGGTGACCCAGGCGCGCCGGCGGGCCTCGGCGTCGATGGCGGTGGTCTGCGGGCCGGCCTTCGCATGCTCGCCGGCCGCCTGCGCCATCAGCTTGCGCAGCACCTCCGGGCGGCGGGACGCGCGCTCAACGTCGGCCCGTGCGCCCGCCGCGGCCTCCTGCTCAGCTCGCCAGTCGACGGCGTGGTCCAGGCTGCGCTCGGGAACGACGCCCTTGCGCGCACCCGCGACGTAGGCCGTGGACACGTGCACGACGTGCGGCTTGGACGGCAGCGCCGCGACGGCCTCATACAGCCCGATGACGCCGCCGAGGTTGGTCGCGAACGCTTCGTCGATCGGCGGGTCGAAGCTGACGGTCGAGGCGCAGTGGATCACCGTGTCGACGTCGTCGGGCAGGGCCGGTACGCCGCCGGTCACATCGCCCTCGATCGCGTGCACGCGATCGGCGAAGGCTGTGGTGGCTGCTTGCATCCCGACCCGTTCGCGCCAGCGCGAGAACACCGGCTTACGCACCAGCGCGGTTGCCCGGTCGGCGGCGCAGGTGCTGCCGCGGCGCCGGATCAGCAGGCTCACGTGCGTCTCGGGGTAGTCCTCCAGCAGCCGCTGCAGCACGCCCTGGCCGAGGAAGCCGGTGCCGCCGCTGAGCAACACGTGGCGCAGCCGGGAATTGCGCTCGCTCATCGCTCACCCCCTTCCCGGTCCTCCGGCGGCCGCCCCCGGGCGCCGGCCTGAGGTCTCATCCAAGCAGCAGCCCGCAAGCCACGCGACCGGCCGGGGTCGGCCCGGCACCCAACGGCGGCCTCCTCAGGACCGACCGGCGATGCCGAGGGTCCCGTCGACGTCGAGGCGCGTGAGATCCGCCCGCAGGGCGTCGTGATCGGCCTTGGACAGCCCGATCGCCGGCGCGGCGAGGGTCGCATCGCACACGCCCGCGAGCTGCAGGGCGGCCTTCCAGCCGACCGGTATGCCACCGCGCCGGCACGCGGTCACGATGTCGAAGAGCCGGCGCTGGGAGCCGTCCGCGGCGGCGGGGTCGCCAGCCCGGACGGCGTCATAGATCGCCATGGCCAGGGTGGGTACCAGATTCACACTGGCCGCGATGGTGCCGATCGCGCCGCTCTGCAGGGCGGCGGACAGTAGCGCGTCGGTGCCAGTGTAGACGCCGAAATCGGCGTTCTCCGTCGCGTAGGCGACGGCGGTCAGGTGTTGCACGTCGCCGCTGCTGTCCTTCATACCGACGATGGCGGGATGGGCGGCGAGGCGGCCGGCGACGGCGGGCGAGAT
>JBPCOR010000261.1:0-8818 GCA_051000035.1 Mycobacteriales bacterium
AGGCCGTCGAGCCCGGCCGGGATCGTGTCACCGGCGTGCGGCCGGAGGATCTGCAGCGTCCCGCCGGCGGCGATCAGCCACTCGCCGAGCCGGCCAGCCGGGTCGGTGGCGGCGTTTTCGACGACGAGGATGGTGGCGGTCTGCACGGCTGCGAGCCTACGCAGCGGCACGGCACCGTAAGCGACTCCGCCCGGGCCGAGCCCGCCGGCCTACAGTGCCGGCAGGTAGCGCTCCAGCTCATACGGCGTGACCCGGGCGCGGTAGTCCGCCCACTCGGCGCGCTTGTTGCGGATGAAGTAGTCGAAGACGTGCTCGCCGAGGGTCTCGGCGACCAGCTCGGAGCTCTCCATCGCGCGGACGGCGTCGGCCAGGTTGTGCGGCAGGTCCTCATAGCCGGCGGCCCGGCGCTCGTTCTCGGTGAGCAGCGAGACGTCGTCCTCCGCGCCCGGCGGGAGCTCGTACTCGTTCTCGATCCCGGTCAGGCCGGCGGTGAGCAGCAGCGCGTAGGCGAGGTAGGGGTTGCAGGCGGAGTCCGGCGACCGGATCTCCACGCGGGTCGAATTGGCCTTGCCCGGCTTGTACATCGGCACCCGCACCAGGGCGGACCGGTTCAGGTGTCCCCAGCAGATGTAGGCCGGCGCCTCGGACACCCGGTCGACGGACGGGTCGCCGTAGAGCCGCTTGTAGGAGTTGACCCACTGGTTGGTGACGGCGGTGATCTCCCGGGCATGCCGCAGCAGCCCGGCGATGAACGAGCGCGCGGTCTTGGACAGGTTGAATTCATCCGACGCGTCGTGGAAGGCATTGCGGTCGTCCTCGAACAGCGAGAGGTGGGTATGCATCCCCGAGCCGGGCTGGCCGGTGAACGGCTTGGGCATGAACGTCGCGTATACGCCCTGTTCCAGCGCCACCTCCTTCACGATGTGGCGGAAGCTCATCACGTTGTCGGCCGTCGATAACGCGTCGGCGTAGCGCAGGTCGATCTCCTGCTGACCCGGCGCGCACTCGTGGTGGCTGAACTCCACCGAGATGCCCATCGCCTCGAGTGCGGCGACGGCCACCTGGCGGAAGTCGTGGGCGATGTCGTGTGTCGTCAGGTCGAAGTACCCACCGGTGTCGACGGGTAGTGGCGGCCCGCCGTACTCGGGATGGTCCTTGAGCAGGAAGAACTCGATCTCCGGGTGCGTGTAGAACGTGAATCCGAGGTCGCTCGCCTTGCGCAGCGCGCGCCGGAGCACGTGCCGTGGATCGGCCCACGACGGCGACCCGTCCGGCAGCTGGATGTCGCAGAACATCCTGGCCGCGTCACCGGTCCCGCCGTTGTGGGCCGGCAGGATCTGAAAGGTCGAGGGGTCGGGTACGGCGAGCATGTCGCTCTCGTGGCTGCGGGTGAATCCCTCGATCGCCGACCCGTCGAAACCGATTCCCTCCGCGAATGCGCCCTCGAGCTCGGCCGGCGCCACGGCGACGGACTTCAGGAACCCCAGCACATCGGTGAACCAGAGCCGGACGAACCTGACATCGCGCTCCTCGAGTGTGCGCAGGACGTACTCCTGCTGCCTGTCCATGTCCGGCCTCCCGCGACGACCCAGCTCCGATGGGTCCCAGTCTGCCGGAAACCCGCCGCGCGCGGGTTATGGTCGGTCGGGTGGCTGATGACATCTTCGAGCATCCACGGCTGGTCGCGATCTATGACGCGCTCGATCCCGACCGCAGCGACCTCGAGGTGTACGTCGCCATCACCGAGGAGCTCGGCGCCCGCCGGGTGCTGGACGTGGGCTGCGGGACGGGCACCTTCGCGCTGCTTCTCGCCGACCGTGGCCTTGATGTGACCGGCGTCGATCCGGCGGTCGGTTCGCTTCATGTCGCCCGCGCCAAGGCCGGCGCCGATCGGGTGCACTGGATCCACGGCGACGCGTCAGCCCTGCCTGCAATGCAGGTCGACCTGGCAACTATGACCGCCAACGTCGTCCAGGCAATTGTTGACCCGCGGGACTGGGAGGGGACGTTGCGTGGCGTATTTGACGCGTTGCGGCCCGGTGGGCGTCTCGTCTTCGAGACCCGTGACCCGGCATACCGCGCGTGGCGAGAGTGGAACCGCGCGGACTCCTACGGCAGCACCGAGATCCAGGGCGTCGGCGCGGTCGAGAGCTGGGTCGATGCGACCGACGTGAGCGGGCCGTTGGTGAGCTTCCGTTCGACGTGCGTGTTCGCTTCCGACGGGGAGGTGCTGACGTCGGACTCGACGCTGCGCTTTCGCGAGCGTGCCGAGGTCGAGGCGGCGCTGCTCGAACACGGGTACGCCGTGGACGAGGTTCGCGGGGCGCCCGACCGGCCCGGACGGGAGTTCGTGTTCCTCGCCCGACGTCCGGAGTGAGCGCGGCGGTGCGGTCAGGAACGGTGCGCTCGCAGCGAACTTCCCGGTCCCGCGTCACCCGTGGTGGAGCATCGGTGAAGCATCAGTGAAGCATCCTGGTGTACTCCCGGACGCTGGGAAGGACGACCATGACGAACGGTGCCGCGCCACATCCCCTCATCACCGGCTCTCTCGACCTACGCAGGCAGGTGAGCGTCAGTGCCGGGCGCGCCAATGCATTCGCCGGCCTCCTCGCCATCGGTGAGTGGTGGCCGCACCGCGCGCGCGGCGACTCGACCGTCACCCTCGAGCCGTACGTCGGCGGCCGGTTCTTCCAGAGCTGGTCCAGCGGAGCGACGCTCTACGGCCTGGTCACCGCCATGCAGGACGACGAGCGCCTCACGGTCGACGGACCGCTGACGTTGCCCACGCCCACGGTGGGCAGCATCACCTTCGCACTCGCCGACTCACCCTCCGGCGGGACCACGGTCACCGTCACACACCGGGCATTCGGTGCCTTCGACGACGCCGCCGTTCGCGGCTGCGACGCCGGCTGGACCGGGGTCACAGACGCGCTGCTCGCCCATCTCGGCGCCCACCGGTAGCCCGCCTCGACCACCGCCCGCGCCTGATAACCAGCGGGTCCGCTCAGCTGTGCAGTGCGCTGCCGGCGAGCCACTGGCTCCAGGACGCGTTCCACGCCCCGTAGCCGTCGTCGATCGGTAGCTGCGGATCCCCGCCGCGGACGTCGACGATGTCCCCGACGCCGACGTGGTCATAGAGCCAGATGCCCTCCGACATGGAGACGTTGATGCAGCCGTGGCTGACGTTGCGGCTCCCCTGGTCGCTCACCGTCGCCTCGTTGACGTGCACGAATTCGCCGTCGGAGGAGATCCGCTGGGCGTAGTAGGCCTTGAAGTTGGTGTAGGCACTGGGGCCGCTGCAGACGCCGTAGGAGCAGGAGTTCATCAGGTACATGTGGAACTTCTGGTAAATCACGTGGACGCCGCTGTGGGTCGGCGTGGCCGGTTTGCCGAAGCTCGCGGGGATCGTGCGCACCAGCGTGCCGTTGTCGTAGACCTGCAGGTTGTGGTCCGGGACGCTTCCGATGACCTCGAGCCGGTCGTGCACCGTGAAGGAGCTGGTGCGGTCCTCCTGCCCGTAGACGCCGTCCCCGAGGTTCTTGCCGTAGACCATCGCGCGCAGGGTGACCTTGCTGCCGGCCCTCCAGTAGTGCTGCGGGCGCCATTGGACGTCCTTGTCGCTCATCCAGTGCCAGGCCCCGGTCTGCGCCGGAACGCTCGTCACCCGCAGGGCGCGTTCTGCGGCGGCCCTGTCGGTGATCGTCTCGTCGAAGGTCACGTCGATCGGCTGACCGACGCCGACGTCGGTGATGGACGGCGGCGGGAAGATGTCGGGATAGGTCAGGGTGCGGGGCTCGACGGTCGTGAACGACGCCGTCTTGCGCACCGGCCGCGCGCCGGCGGCGCCGGTGGCCGTCGCGGTCACCCGGTAGGTCTTCGCGTAGCCGAGGTCCTCGTCGGACGTCCAGGTCGAGCGGTCCGACGACATCTTGCCGGTGACCAGCGTGCCGGCCGGGTTGGTCACCGTGACCGTCGCGAGCCGGCCGTGCGTCGCGCGGACCACGACCGGCTTCGTCGGGTCGAATCCGGTACCGCCCGACGCGGGCCGCACACCGACCGACACCGGAGTCGGCTGGGGCGCGACGCCGGGGTGCGCGGATGTCGACTCGACCGGTTTCGGGCCGCCGGACGGGCTCGTCGATGGGTCGACACCGCCGGACGAGGACGGAACCGGCGCGGAGGACTGGGTCTGTGCCGAGGACCGGGTCTGTGCCGAGGACTGGGTCTGTGCCGGAGGATGTGCCTGGCCTGCTCCGCCGTCCTGCGAGGACGCGGTGCATGCCGTCCCGGCGGCGAGCAGGGCGATCGCCCCGACAAGCACCGTCCCGGCGCGTCCCCGGCCGCGTTGTCGCACTGACATCGATCCCCCTCGCGCCCGGCGGGCTCGAAGCCTCCGCCGGAGCGTCGTGTCTGCCCGCGCCGCCTGACACCCACAAGACGCACAGCGGCGCATCCCGGTTGCCGCCGGAGCAAAATCCCATCTCGACGGGCTCACAGGGCGCCGATGTCAGCTGGCGAGCGATGGCTCCTGCACCACGTCGACGGCGGCGACCCGGACCGTCCGGTGCCCGGACGGTGTGCGGTACCTGACCTCCGCGCCCGCCGGCGAGCCCAGCAGCGCGCGACCGAGCGGCGAACTCGGTGTCACCACCTCGACGTCCTCGTCGACCTCGGCCAGACCGCCGACGACCAGGCGCTCGGGCTCGCCGTCGCCGAAGTCCAGCCAGACCACGACGCCCGGCTGCACGGTCCCGTCGTCGCGGACGATCGCCCGCGGACGCTCGGCCGCTGTCAGCCGGGCCCGGGCTCGCCGCATCCGGACATCGACCTGGTCGATGTCGAATTCGCGCAATGCACGCTCGGCCTGGTCTCCCGCGTCGCGACCGTCCGGGCGCGCGGCGAGTTCGAGCAGCTGCGCCCGCTCGAGTGCGAGCTCGGCGAGCTCGGCCTCCAACTGCGCCCGCCCCTGGTCCGTCAACATCGCATTCCCCTCTCCCCGCAGCCTTCTGGCCTTCCGTGCTGCTGGCCGTCGCTGGCCCTTCGTCTTGACCGGCCGTCTCCGGCCCTTCGTCGTGGGAGCGCCCTCGGTTCGCCGATCTCTCGCCCGCGCATTTCACGAACCACCGATTGGCGCCAGTGTTCCGGACCAACGTGGGTGTCCGCTGGCGTGTTCCCCAGCTCCCACAGGCATTTCTCAGGAAGCCGGCCGCGGGTCAATTCGACCCTTCGGCCGGCGTCCGGGGACCCGCGATCGCGGGGCTCCACCGGGCCGGACACGGCAGGCGACCGCACAATGCCGTGCGAGAGGATCAGGACATGCCCGCGCTTCGCATCGCTCTCGCCCAGATCGACACGACCGTCGGCGACCTGCCGGGCAACGCCGCCTCGATCATCGACCGCGCCCGGGAGGCCTCCGCCGCCGGCGCACATCTCGTTCTCTTCCCGGAGCTCGCCATCACCGGCTACCCGCCGGAGGATCTCGTTCTCCGGCGATCCTTCCGGGACGCGAGCGTGGCCGCCGTGGAGCGCCTCGCCGGGCAGCTCGCCGCCGATGGGCTCGGCGAGATCGCATGTGTGGTCGGTTTTGTCGACGGGCACGGCGGCGCCCGCAATGCGGCCGCGTTCATCCACCGCGGCCGGCTCGTCGCGACGTACTGGAAGCACCACCTGCCCAACTACGGTGTCTTCGACGAGGCGCGCTACTTCCGCCGCGGCGACCGCTTCGTCGTCGTCCGGCTGCACGGCATCGACGTCGCGCTGACGGTGTGCGAGGACCTGTGGCAGGACGGCGGGCCGTTCGCCGTCGCTGCGCGCGCCGGGGCCGGACTGCTCGTGAGCATCAACGCCTCGCCGTATGAGCAGAGCAAGGACGATGCGCGGTTCGAGCTGACCGCCAAACGCGCCCGGGAGGGGCGGGCGGCGCTCGCCTACGTCAACACCGTCGGAGGTCAGGACGAGCTCGTCTACGACGGTGACTCGCTCGTCGTCAGCGCCCACGGGAAGCTCGTTGCGAGGGCGCCGCAATTCCGGGAGGTGCTCAGCCTCACCGACCTGGAGCTGCCGGCGGCGACGAGCGACGTCACCGGCGCCGTACTGGGCATGACCGTCGAGCGGTACGACACCGCAACGGCGCCGGTGCCGGCGTACGACCCGATTGCACCCGTCGTTGCCGAGGCGCTAGGCACGGAGGCGGAGATCTACGCCGCGCTCGTGACGGGCACCCGCGACTACGTGCGCAAGTCCGGCATGCGCGCCGTCTACCTCGGGCTGTCCGGCGGGATCGACTCGGCGCTCACCGCGACCATCGCCGCGGACGCGATCGGCGCGGACCGGGTGCACGCCGTCGCAATGCCATCGCGCTACTCCACCGATCACTCGCTCGCCGACGCCGAGGAACTGACCCGCCGACAGGGCATCGACTACCGCGTCGTCCCGATCGCGGCGATGGTGGCGGCCTTCGACGAGGCGATCGCCCTCGACGGCATCGCCGCGGAAAACCTGCAGTCGCGACTGCGCGGCGTGATCCTGATGGGACTGTCCAATCAGGACCCGCCCTCGATCGTGCTGACGACCGGTAACAAGAGCGAACTCGCGACCGGGTATTCCACGCTGTACGGCGACTCGGCCGGCGGTTTCGCACCGATCAAGGATGTGCCCAAGACGTTGGTCTGGGCGCTCGCCCGGTGGCGCAACGCCGAGGCGGAACGGCGCGGGGAGACGCCACCGATCCCGGCGAACTCCATCGAGAAACCGCCGAGCGCTGAGCTCCGCGCGGATCAACTGGACTCCGACTCGTTGCCTGACTACGCCGTGCTGGACGCGATTCTGATCGACTACATCGATCGCGACCTCGGCTGGGCGAGCCTGATTGCCGCCGGCCATCACCCGGCCGTGGTCGAGCGGGTCCTGCAACTGGTCGATCGGGCCGAGTACAAACGGCGGCAATACCCGCCCGGCCCGAAGGTCTCGGTGCGAGCGTTCGGGCGGGATCGGCGGCTACCGATCTGCAACCGCTGGCGGGAGACGGCGCCACCGGACGCGTGAGCGCAGCGAGGCACCCGCGGGAGACGCTAACGTCGCCTGATCGCAGAGCCGGCTGTGTCGAGGCGACGGGCGCCGGCGAGTTGCGCGGCGAGGATCCTCGGAGCGTCGACCAGCGACGGGCCGTACCAGGTGAGATGACGTCCGGATACGAGCGCGATATCGACGCCGGGGAAGCACTCCGGGCCATTGTGCGCGGTGAACACGTAGGGCTCGTCGGGCAGCACGATGAGGGCGGCGCGAGCCGCGAGCAGGTCGTCCAGCGGGACCTTCGGATAGCGCCCAGCGTGGCTGGCGTAGACGTTGGCCACGCCGAGCCGGCGCAGCACGTCCCCGGCGAAGGTGTCGCGCCCGAGCACCATCCACGGGCGGCGCCAGATCGGCACCAACGCGCGGCGCCGGGGCATCGAGCCGACGCTCCGCCAGGCCGATCGCGCATCCGCCAGCCAGCCAGGATCACCGAGCCCGCAGGCACCGAGCATGCGCGCCAGGCTCTCCAGCGCCTCGCCCACGGTCGCCGGCGCGGTTACCCAGACGGGGATGCCCTCGGCTCGCAGCGCCGCGATGTCCTGCGGTCGGTTCTCCTCGGCGTTGGCGAGCACCAGATCCGGCCCGCAGGCACGTATCGCAGCAAGGTCCGGCCACTTCGGGCCGCCGATGCGCGCGAGGTCGAGCTCGGTCGGATGACTGCAATAGTCGGTCGCGCCGGCGAGCCGGTCGGCGGCCGTGCGCGCGACGGACTCGGTGAGCGACGGGACGAGCGAGACGATGCGACGCGGCGATCCGCCACCGTACGGCGTGCCGAGGTCGTCGACCGGCGGGCCGGTGTCAGACACCGGTGATGCGGATGCCCGCGTGGGTCTGGTAGCGGCGATTGATCGCGATGAGATTGGCTGTCAGTGTCTCGACCTGGTGGGCGTTGCGGAGCCGCCCGGCGTATATGCCGCGCATTCCCGGGATGGCATCGGCGAGGTCCTGCACCACGGTCGCGGCATCGCGATCCTCGGCCAGCACGAGGACATCACAGTCCACTGTGGACCTCGTCAGGTCGGCGAGCAGCACCGCGCTGACGTGGTGGAAGGCCGCGACGATCGTGCTGTCGGGGAGCAACGCGGCCGCCTGCTCGGCGGCACTTCCTTCCTCGACGTCGAGCGCGTAGCCGCCGCGCTTGTCGAAACCCATCGGATTGACGCAGTCGATCACGATCTTGCCGGCGAGGTGCTCACGAAGGGACTCGAGTAGATCTGCATGGCCGGTCCACGGAACGGCGACGATGACGACGTCCGCCGCGGCCGCGGCGGTGGCATTGTCGGCTCCGCTGACGGGCAGCGGATTGTCGGCTCCGCTGACGGGCAGGGCGCTCCCAGGACCGCTGGGCACATCAACGCCGGCGCGCGGCACCGCGAGATCGGCGGCGGTCGCTGCCGCCCGTCCTGCGTCGCGCGAGCCGACTACGACCGTGTGCCCGGCGAGGGCGAGGCGCAGCGCGAGCCCACGCCCCTGTGGACCGGTGCCGCCCAGAACGCCGATCACACCCGGAGCGTCGGTCACCGGACCATCGTCGCAGCCACCGCCGGCGGCTTCGAAACCGCGGCGATCAGGTCGAACTACTGCGTGCTCGCGCGCCCTTCCTGGCAGCCGTGGACCGCTTCGCCGCCGTCGTGGTGCGTGTCGCCACGCCCTTCTTGGCAGCCGTCGACCGCTTCGCCGCCGTCGTCTTGCGCGTCGTCACAGCCTTCTTCGCCGCGGTCGACCGCTTCGCCGCCGCTGTCGTGCG
>JBPCOR010000011.1:0-17139 GCA_051000035.1 Mycobacteriales bacterium
GACATCGATCACTGCGGCGGCCCGACCGAGCTGTGCATCGGCGATCATGCGCAGCGAGACTGCCGGTGTCGGCTGGTACCAGCTCAGATTCGACTCGCCACGCTGGTAGGCAGCGTCCCAATGCGTAGCCGCCTGACCTGTCATCGACCCATCATGACCCTGATCGGCGCCCCGGCGCGGCCCCTGACACGACTGCCAGGGGCGGTGCCCACCCGTCGGGGCACGTATGCCCGTTGGGTGCGGGATGGACGAGGCGCCCCGGCGGGGCGACAATGGCGCTGCATGACGATCTTCCTGCAGACCGAGAGGCGCACGCTGAGGCGCTTTGTTTCGCAGGACGCCGACGTGTTGGTGGAGCTGGACAGCGACCCGGACGTCATGCGCTACATCTCCAACGGAGAGCCAACCCGGCGCGATGAGATCGAGACCGACATCCTGCCGGCCTTCCTCGACTACTACCGACGGTTCGCCGGGTACGGATTCTGGGCCGCCATGTCCAAGCCCGCCGATGAGTTCATCGGCTGGTTCCATTTCCGGCCGGCGCCAGACGATCCGTTGGATCAGCCAGAGCTCGGCTATCGGTTGCGGCGGGACGCCTGGGGGCGCGGCCACGCGACCGAAGGATCACGCGCGCTGATCGCCCGGGGTTTCACGGACTACGACGTTCGGCGGGTGGTCGCCTCGACGATGGCGGCAAACGTTGCGTCCCGCCGGGTCATGGAGAAATCCGGGCTGCGGTTCGCGCGGGCGTTCGTCGCGGACTGGCCGGTGTCCATTCCCGGTGATGAGTACGGCGACGTCGAATACGCAATCACCCGGCCGCAGTGGGAGTCCGACGATGCCGCCCACCGGCGATGACCCCGACGTTGACGGCGATCAGCCGGTACCCGATCAAGTCCTGCCGCGGCGAATCGTTGCGGTCGGCGGTCGTCGAGCCGTGGGGGCTCGCCGGCGACCGGCGATGGATGCTCGTCGACCTCAGCGGCACGACCGTGACGGCGCGCGAGCATCCACGGCTCGTCCTGATCCGCCCGCGGCTGACCAGCGACGGTCTCGACCTCACCGGCCCGGACGGTCCCGACCTCTCGGTCGGCACACCCGACGGCACCCGGCTGACTGACGTGAACGTGTGGCGCGAACCCTTCCCGGCCGCGCTCGCAAACGACGGCGCGCACACTTGGTTCAGCACGCTGCTGGATACGCCGGTGCGGCTCGTCTACCTCGACGATCCGACCCGCCGGCCGACCGATCCGCGGTTCAGCGCGGACACCGATCGGGTGTCGTTCGCCGACGGCTACCCGATACACGTGACGACCGAGGAATCGCTGGCCGCCGTCAACGAATGGGTAGCCGACGGCCCGCTGGCAGCCGAGGGACCGCTGCCGATGACCCGCTTCCGACCGAACCTCGTCCTACGCGGCGCACCAGCGTGGGCCGAGGACTCCTGGCGCCGGATCTACGTCGGCGCTGCGGCATTCCGGGTCGCGACGAGCTGCGACCGCTGCGCGGTGACGCTGGTCGATCCCGCCGACGCGAGCACGGGCAAGGAGCCGATAGCGACGCTGGCGCGGCACCGCAAGTGGGCCGGCAAGACGTGGTTCGGACGTCACCTGATCCCGGATTGCGCCGGCGCCGTCCTGCGAGTCGGCGACCAGATACGGGTCGCCGAGTCCGACGGGTAGTCGGCCCCGACGCCCGGACAACCGCGGCGCACCGCGTGCGGGTCGTCGCCCGGAGGCGCCGGAGCGACCCGATGCACGTCGGCCTGACGGGTCAGAGGGCGTTGGCGACCCGGGTGATCTGCGCCCGCGTCTCATCGCCCAACCGCTCGAATTCACGGCGGAGCAGCGGTTCGGCGAGTTTGGCGACGCCGTGGAAGTTGATGGTCGCGACATAGGTGATCGAGGTGTTGTCGCCGGCCGGTTCGAAGGAGATGTCATCGGTCGACGTCGCAGTCTTGTTCCTGCCGATGAAGGTCAGTCGCCGTTCCTCCGCGCGGTCGAGCCGGTAGGTGAGCTCGGTCTGCCGGCCGCGGAACTCCGACACGTTGTGCCATGTCGAGCCGACCTTGACCGGGCCCTCATCGGAGCGCGTGCACGACCTGGTCCCCGGATCCCACTGCTCGGCATGGCCGAAATCCTTGAAGTACTCGATCATGGAGGCGAGCGGACGCTCGACGATGAACGTGCGTTTGACCTGGACCATCAGACCTCTCCCGACGCGGCGGCTCAGGACCCGTAGAGTACCCGGCCGGCGCCGGACCGGACGCCAGGATCAGCGCGGGCCGAGGTAGCGAATGGTCGGCTGCCCGTGGTCGCTCTGGTCGCGCGCCGGCGCGGGCAGCGCGGCTCAGGCGGCCGGTGCCGTAGGCTCGCCGCGTTCGCGCGGGCGGGAGGCGGCGGAGCACGTGAGCACCAGTGGTTGGGCGGTCGTCGGCCTCGACACCGGCGGAACGGCGATCAACGCCACCGTGCTCGATGCGGACGGGCGCTTCCTCGTCGACGGGCTCGTCGAGACGCCGAGCCGGGTCCACGACGGACCTGCAGTCGCGGTCGCTGCGCTGGTCGAGGCGATGGAAGCCGTGCTGCAATCCACCGGCACGGCGCGCGAATCGGTCCGTGCCGTAGGACTCGACACACCTGGCCCGGCCAGTGCAGAGGGTGTGATTTCGTCCAAGGGCGCCACTAATTTCTCCGATCCGGAGTGGCACCGCTTCGACGTTCGTGGTGCCCTGCAGGACCGCATCGGAGTGCCGGTCGTCTACAACAACGACGGAAATGCCGCGGCACTCTACGCACACCACCGCCACTTCGGTAACTGCGCGAACGAGCGGTCGTCGGCCTCCATCATCGTGGGAACGGGGCTCGGCGGCGGGATAATCGAGTCGGGGCGGGTTATCAGCGGCGCTGCCGGCATGGCCGGCGAGCTCGGCCATGTGCACATCCCGATGACCGGCCTGCTGGAGCCCGACCAGCCGACGCCGCGGTGCAATTGCGGTTTCGAGGCCGACGGTGAGAGTGTCGCCTCGCTGTCGGGGATCATCAATAATCTGCTGCCGTACTGGCTCATCCGCTATCCCGAGCATCCGCTACACGGCATGTCGATCACCGAGGCGGCCAAACGGGTCCGCCGCTATGGCGAGCGGGCGGATGAGATGGCTCGCAAGTTGTTTGCGCAGCAGGCGACCGCGATCGGCCGGGTATTCACCATCATCGCCAATGTGCTGGACCCAGACACCTACTTCGTCGGCGGTGGAATTGTCGAGGCCGAGCAGGAATTCCGGGACTGGTTCATGAGCGTGGTGAAGGAAAATACGGTCTTGCGAGCCGAGCAGGTCGGGGTTGCCGCGCTCGCGGTCGTACCCGATCTCGACATGGCCGGCGCGCGTGGCTCGGCGATCGCCGCCGCCGCCGCGCCCGTGGTCTAACCGGCTGCTTGAAACGGCGTCGTTTGTCGTGGCGGCGGCGTGGGCGACCGTATCGACAAACGATCGTGGTTCCCGCGTGCCCGCGTGCCCGCGTTGCCGCACGGTCGCGGCCCGCGTGCCGCGTGGCGGCGGCGTGGGCGACCGTAACGACAAAACGATCGTGGTGCCCGCGTGCCCGCGTGGCCACACGGTCGCGGCCCGCGTGGCGCGTGCCGTGGGCCGCGTGCCGCGTGCCGTGGGCCGCGTGCCGCGTGCCGCTGATGCCGGGCCGCGCTGCGTGTCACCGTCGTTTGTCGTGGCGGCGGCGTGGGCGACCGTATCGACAAACGATCGCGTGCCGCGTGCCGCTGATGCCGGGCCGCGCTGCGTGGCACCGTCGTTTGTCGTGGCGGCGGCGTGGGCGACCGTATCGACAAACGATCGTGGTGCCGCGTGGCCGCACGGTCGCGGCCCGCATTCCGTTACCCGGGCCGGCAACGGAGGTCGGCCAGCACCGCGGCCGCGACGCGCGATCCGGAGACCATGGCGCCCTGCAGCGACGCTGTGTCCCGGTGGTCCCCGGCGACGTACCGGCCGTCGCCGACCCGGACGTCCGAGCGCAACTCCGCCGGTGGGCGCTGCGCCGGGAGTGCCGATGCGATCGAGTAGGTGCGGACGTGCTCCCACCGCTCGGTCGGAACGCCGTACAACCCCCGCAGGTGCCGCCGGATCTCCTGCTCCGGCAGCGGATCCGCCCCGAGGATGGATGTGGAGACCAGCGATCGGTATCGGCTGGCGTATTCTGGCGCGACGTTGGTCAGGACAGCGGAGCTCACGATCGGTGTCACGCCGTCACCGTCGACGAGGATGGCGCGTGAGTCGGTCGGGCGCTCGTCGGCAAGGTGGTAGTACGTCGTCACGGCGTTGTACGCCGGCCGGGCAAACCCGGGCAGCAGACCGGCCGCGGTCACGCCGTCGGTCCCGACGACGATGGCGCGGGCCGTCACCGGGTCGCCGCCCGCCACCGACACCGCGCCGGGTCGCACGGCCTCGACCCGCGCGCCGTAGCGCACCGTCCCGGCGGGCAGCGCCGCGGCCAATTGCAGACCGACGGCGCCCATCCCGGTCGACGGCACGGCCGGTACACCGCGAACGAAAGACCGCCACACCAGGTGAAACAGGGTGCTCGACGTATCGAGCCCGGCCGTCAGGAACACTCCCCGCAGGAACGGCGCGATCACCTGCTCGACCGCCTCCGCGGCAATGCCCCGCGCCCGCAGATCCTCGGCCACCGTCCGCTCGTCCGCGCCGCGCAGCAGCGCGGCCGGCCGGGTCGCGTCGCGCAGCGACATCGTGGCCAGTCGCGCGAGACCCACCGGGCCGCCGAGTGGTGCCCGCAGCAGCCCGGCGGCCAGCTGCGGGTGACGCAACGGATCGGCGATGGTGACGCGCCGTCCGCCGGTGGCGACGACGACGCCGTGCAGGAACGGCCGCAGCCGCAGCGCCGGCAGACTCAGCCGGGCCCGTACGGCGGGATAGGCGGGATTGAGGACCTGGAAGCCGCGGTCGAGCGTCAATCCGTCGACGGTGTCCGAGCGCACCCGGCCGCCCGGCCCGTCGGAGGCCTCGAGGACGGCGACGTGCAGGCCGCCCCGGGTCAGCTCCGCTGCCGCGCGTAACCCCGCGACACCGGCTCCCACGACGACGACGTCCGCTCGATCACTCACGACGGCGAGCCTATGCGCACCCCCGCAGCAGCCCGCGGACGTTTGTCGCAGCGGTCGCGTCCGCCGCCGACACGGCAAGCCATGCCCGGCTAAGCCTCGGCGAAGCCAGGCAGGACGCACGGCGGCCGGCCGCAACGGAACGCGGACGCTCGCCGCGCAGGGCGCCCGCCGAGCGGATCGGGGTGGCGAACATGCGCAACACGTGCGCGACACGCCGATGCGGCGCGCGACAAGCGCATGGTCGGCGCGACGACGTCCGAGGCAGGCCGCCCGCGAGCCACTCTTGACCCGGACGCACCTGGGGCCGACAGTGGTGCATCCACCGGCGGTCCCTGTGGCGGGGGCGCCCCAGAACATCGAGGAGGCCGCCCGTGACCCTCACCGAGCCAGCACCCGACGGCGCGATCGCCGTGATCGATGCGGGCGACGGCCGCATCACCCTGCCCAAGGACGATCCGACCCTGCGGGACAGCCGTTACAGCAACGACGATCTGGCGCCGACCGCTATCGAGGAGCGGCGCTGGAATACCTACAACTACACCGCCCTATGGGTCGGCATGTCGCATTGCATACCGAGTTACCTGCTCGCATCGGGCCTGGTGGCGCTGGGTCTGAACTGGCTGCAGGCGATAATCTGTATCGCCGCAGCGAACGTCATCGTGTTGATCCCGATGCTGCTCAACGGGCACGCGGGGACCAAGTACGGCATCCCGTTCCCGGTCTTCGCCCGGTCCTCCTTCGGTGTCCGCGGGGCCAATTTCGCCGCGATCCTGCGGGCGCTCGTGGCTTGCGCATGGTTCGGGATCCAGACCTGGATCGGCGGCGAGGGGATCTACATCCTGCTCGGCAAGCTCACCGGCGACACCTGGAAGAACGCGCACGTCGTCTTGGGCTACCCGTGGACCCAGTGGGTCTGCTTCCTGGCCTTCTGGGCGGTGGAGATGCTGATCATCATGCGCGGCATGGACACGCTGCGGCGGTTCGAGAACTGGGCCGCGCCGTTCGTGCTGATCGGCGCAATCGCGCTGCTGATCTGGATCACCGTCAAGGCCGGTGGGTTCGGCCCGCTGATCCACGAGAAGCCGAAGCTCGGGTGGGGTCCGCACTTCTGGAAGGTCTTCTTCCCCGGCCTGATGGGCATGATCGGCTTCTGGTCCACGCTGTCGCTCAACATCCCCGACTTCACCCGGTTCGGCGGCAGCCAGCGCCAGCAGATGTGGGGCCAGGCGCTCGGGCTGCCGACCACGATGACATTCTTCGCGTTGGTCGCGGTGCTCATCACCTCCGGCACGCAGGTCGTCTACGGCACCGCGATCTGGGACCCGATCCAGCTCTCGGCCAAGCTGTCCAACACCGGCGCGATCATCTTCGCTCTGGTCACCGTGGTCGTCGCGACCGTCGCCACCAACGTCGCCGCGAATACGGTGAGCCCCTCCTACGACTTCTCCAACCTCGCGCCACGGTTCGTGTCCTTCCGGGTCGGCGGACTGATCACCGGCGTACTGGCGATCGTGATGCAGCCGTGGCGGCTGCTGTCCAACCCGCACGTCTACATCTTCACCTGGCTCGGTTTCTACGGCGGCCTGCTCGGGGCCGTCGCCGGGCTGCTGATCGCCGACTACTGGCTGGTCCACCGCTCCCGGCTGGTGCTCGCCGACCTCTATCTCGAAAACGGCCGGTACTGGTACTCCGGCGGCTGGAATCCCGCCGGCATCATCGCCTGCGTCGTCGGTATGGTCCTGGCGGTCGGCGGCGCGTACTCCACCCCTGGCAACGGCCCGTTCCCCAGCGGCGGTGTCATCTCCTTCCTCAAGCCGCTGTACGACTACAGCTGGCTGGTGGGCTTCGCGGCTGCCGTGCTCGTCTACCTCGCGTTGTATCCGGTCCTCGCCAAACGTCGGGCCGGGACGGCACGCCTGACCACCGACGCCCAGCCCGCCTGAGCTCGGCCCGCAGGAGTATCGGCGCCCCGAACGCCGACCCGGTGTTGTCCGAGCGGCCGGACTGGACGAAGGTGAGGGCATGACCTCCACCCAAGATCCCGGCGACCTGCTCGCGCGGCACCGGGCGGTCATGCCGTCCTGGCTCGCGCTGTACTACGACGAGCCGATCGAGCTCGTCTCGGGCCGAGGCAGGCACGTGACCGACAGCCAGGGCCGCACCTACCTGGACTTCTTCGGCGGCATCCTCACCACCATGACCGGATACGCCGTACCCGAGGTGGTCGAGGCGATCCGCGAACAGGCCGGCGCGATGCTGCACACGTCGACGCTGTACCTGATCCGCCCGATGGTCGAGCTGGCCGAGCAGATCGCCACCCTGTCGCACATCCCCGACGCGAAGGTCTTTTTCGGCACCTCAGGCACCGAGGCCAACGAGGCAGCGCTGCTCTTCGCGACCCAGCGCCGCAAGTCCAATCAGGTGCTCGCGGTCCGCAACAGCTACCACGGCCGCTCTTTCGCCGCGATGGGTGTCACCGGGATCCGGGGCTGGTCGGCCTCGAGCCTGTCCCCGGTGGCGATCAGCTACATCCACCACGGCGACCGGAGCAGCGGGCCGTTCGCGGGCCTGGCCGACGACGAGTACTTCGCCGCGGTAGCCGCCGACGCACGCGAAGTGATCGAGACCACGACGGCCGGCGACGTCGCGTGCTTCATCGCCGAGCCGATCCCGGGCGTCGGCGGTTTCCTCACCCCGTCGGACGGTTTCTTCACGGCGGTGAAGGGCGTCCTCGATGATTACGGCATCCCGTTCATCGCCGATGAGGTGCAGACGGGCTGGGGCCGCACCGGCGACACGTTCTGGGCCATCGAGGCGCACGACGTCGCGCCGGACATGATCACCTTCGCCAAGGGGCTCGGCAACGGCCTCGCGATCGGCGGCGTCGTCGGCCGGGGGGAATACATCGACTCGGTGCACGCGAGCAGCATTTCGACGTTCGGCGGCAATCCGCTGGCCAGCGCGGGTGCCCTAGCCAACCTGAAGTATCTGCTCGACCACGACCTGCAGGGCAACGCCCGCACGCAGGGCGCCCGACTGCACGCCGGACTCGCCGGTATCGCCGACAAGTACGCCTGCGTCGGCGAGGTGCGCGGCAAGGGCCTGATGGCGGGGCTCACCTTGCTCGACCCGCTGACCGGTGCAGCGTCGGGTCCGGCAGCCAACCTGGCCCTCAACGAGGCCAAGCAGCGCGGCCTGCTGATCGGCAAGGGCGGTATGGCCGGCAACGCGCTGCGGATCGCGCCGCCGCTGTCGGTGACCGCCGAAGAGGTGGACGACGCGATCGGGTTGCTCACCGACGCGATAGATGCGACCGACAAGGCACTCGCGCAGAAAGGTACGAATTGACCACCGACGATTACCCCGGACGCCACCTTCCCCGCGCTGCTCCTGGGTGCTCGGGAAGGACGGCGCCCGAATGAGCGCAGAGAGCATGAGCACAGAGAGCATGAGCACAGAGAGCATGAGCACGGGGAGAGTCAGCCACTGGATCGGTGGCAAGGCCTGGGACGGCTCGGCCGCCCGGCACGGCGATGTCTTCGACCCGGCCACCGGCGAGGTCGCCCGCACGGTCGATTTCGCGACGGCCACCGAGGTCGATCTCGCCGTGCAGGCGGCGGCGCGCGCGTTGCCCGGCTGGGCCGGTACGTCGCTGCCCCGCCGTGCGGCGGTGCTCTACCGGTTCCGTGAGCTGCTGCTGGAGCACGCCGACGAGGTCGTGGCGGCGATCAGCTCCGAGCACGGCAAGGTCCTCGCCGATGCGCGCGGTGAGCTGGATCGCGGCATCGAGGTGGTCGAATTCGCCACCGGGCTACCGCATCTGCTCAAGGGCGACTTCTCCCAGGGGGTCGCGAGCGACGTCGACACGTATTCGATCCGCCAACCGCTGGGCGTCGTCGCCGGCATCACGCCCTTCAACTTCCCGGCCATGGTGCCACTGTGGATGATCCCGATCGCCATCGGCTGCGGCAACGCGTTCGTGCTCAAGCCGAGCGAGAAGGACCCCTCGGCGTCGCTGATCCTGGCCCGGCTCCTCGCCGAGGCCGGGCTGCCCGACGGCGTCTTCAACGTCGTACACGGTGACAAGGAAGCCGTCGACGCGGTGCTGCACCATGCCGGCATCGCCGCTGTCAGCTTCGTCGGCTCGACCCCGATCGCCCGCTACGTATATGAAACCGCCAGCGCGGCGGGCAAGCGCGTGCAGGCACTCGGCGGCGCGAAGAACCACATGGTCGTGCTGCCAGACGCCGATCTCGACGCCGCCGCCGACGCCGCCGTCAGCGCCGGCTACGGCTCGGCCGGCGAGCGGTGCATGGCCATCTCCGTCATCGTCGCGGTCGATCCGATCGGTGACGACCTCGTCGCGAAGATCGACGAGCGGGCCCGCAAGCTCAAGGTCGGGCCCGGGACCGACTCCGACAGCGAGATGGGCCCACTGGTCACCGCCCAGCACCGCGACAAGGTCGCGTCCTACCTTGACGCGGACCGCGTCGCCGGCGCCGACATCGTCCTGGACGGACGCGAATCCGCCCGCGACGGCGACGGATTCTGGATCGGCCCGTCACTCGTCGACCACGTCGCCACCGGCACGCCGATCTATGACGACGAGGTATTCGGCCCGGTGCTGTCGGTCGTGCGCGCCGCTGACTACGACGACGCCGTCCGCATCGTCAACGCCGATCCGCGCGGAAACGGCGTGGCGATCTTCACCAACGACGGCGGCGCGGTGCGGCGATTCCGGGTCGAGGTCACGGCCGGGATGGTCGGCGTCAACGTGCCGATCCCGGTGCCGGTGTCCTTCTACTCCTTCGGTGGCTGGAAGGACTCGCTCTTCGGCGACCTGCACATCTACGGCCCCGACGGCGTGCGTTTCTACACCCGCAACAAGGTCGTGGTGGAGCGCTGGTCCGAACACAGCAACGTCGACCTGTTCTTCCCGAGCAACAGGTAGCCCACGTCGATACGACCGACCGGCAGGAGGCCCGACCGTGGCGAACGTCGTACGAGCTGCGCTGGTGCAGAGCAGCTGGACCGGCGACAAGGACACGATGATCGATGCTGCGGTGGCCTCGATCCGCCGGGCCGCCGATCGGGGCGCGCAGCTCACCTGCCTGCAGGAACTGTTCTACGGCCCGTACTTCTGCCAGGTGCAGGAGCCCGAATACTACGACTACGCCGAGCCGGTCCCCGACGGTCCGACGACGGCACTGATGTGCGAGCTCGCCCGCGACACCGGGCAGGTCCTCATCGTGCCGCTGTACGAGGAGCAGCAGACCGGGGTCTACTACAACACCGCAGCGGTCATCGACGCCGATGGCAGCTACCTGGGGAAGTACCGAAAGAACCACATCCCGCAGGTCAAGGGTTTCTGGGAGAAGTTCTACTTCACGCCGGGCGATTCGGGATACCCCGTCTTCGACACGTCGGTCGGGCGGATCGGGGTCTACATCTGTTACGACCGGCACTTCCCCGAGGGCTGGCGGGCGCTCGGCCTGGCCGGCGCCAAGATCGTCTTCAACCCCTCGGCGACCAGCCGCGGGTTGTCCGAATACCTCTGGCGGCTCGAACAGCCGGCCGCCGCCGTCGCGAACGAATACTTCGTCGGCGCGATCAACCGGGTCGGCGTCGAGCCGCTCGGTGACGACGATTTCTACGGCCAGTCATATTTCGTCGACCCGCGAGGGCAATTCGTCGGTGCCGTCGCGAGCGATGCCGATGACGAGGTTGTCGTCCGCGACCTCGACCTCGACCTGCTGCGCGAGGTGCGGCATACCTGGCAGTTCTACCGTGACCGCCGGCCGGACTCCTATTCCTCGCTCACCGGGCAGTAAGAGGCGGCGACGATGCGCACGCTGATCACCGGAGGCACCGTCGTATCGGCCCGCGGGGCACAGCGAGCCGATGTCGTCGTCGAGGGCGAGCGGATCAACGCCGTCGTCGAGCCGGTCGCCGATCCCGCTGCCTGGCAGCCGGATCGAGTGCTGGACGCCACCGATCGCTATGTCATCCCGGGCGGCATCGACGCACACACGCACATGGAGATGCCGTTCGGTGGGACCTTCGCCGCCGACGATTTCGGCTCCGGCACCCGCGCGGCGGCGTGGGGCGGCACGACGACGATCATCGATTTCCCGGTGCAGAAGAAGGGCATCGGCCTGCGCGAGACACTCGACGCCTGGCACGCGAAGGCCGACGGCAAGTGTGCCGTCGATTACGGCTTCCACCTGATCATGTCCGACGTCAACGAGCAGTCGCTGAAGGAAATGGACGGTCTGGTCGGGGAGGGTATTACCAGCTTCAAGCTGTTCATGGCCTACCCCGGCGTCTTCTACGCCACCGACGCAGAGATCCTGCGGGCGATGCAGCATGCCGCGGACAACGGCGCGCTGATCATGATGCACGCGGAGAACGGCATTGCCATCGATGTCCTGGTGGGACAGGCTCTCGCCCGCGGCGAGACGGCGCCGAAATACCACGGCATCAGCCGCCCGCCCGACCTCGAGGGGGAGGCGACGTCGAGAGCCATTCGACTGGCCGGGGTCGCCGGCGCGCCGCTGTATATCGTCCACCTGTCGTGCGAGGAAGCCCTGACGGCGGTTGCGGCGGCCCGCACCGACGGCCGGCGGGTCTTCGCCGAGACCTGTCCGCAGTACCTGACGCTGACGGACGCGGAGATGTCGAAGCCCGGCTTCGAAGGCGCCAAATACGTCTGCTCGCCGCCGATCCGCCCGGCCGCGCACCTGCCGAAACTGTGGAACGGCCTGCGCACCGACACCCTCTCGGTGGTGTCTACCGACCACTGCCCGTTCTGCTACGCCGAGCAGAAGGAGCTCGGGGTCGACGACTTCTCCAAGATTCCCAACGGAATCCCCGGGGTCGAGCACCGGGTCGACCTGATCTTTCAGGGCGTCGTGGCCGGCGAGATCAGCCTGTCGCGGTGGGTCGAGGTCTGCTCGACCACGCCCGCGCGGATGTTCGGCCTCTATCCCCGCAAGGGCGAGATCGTCGCGGGCGCCGACGCCGACATCGTGATCTATGACCCGACGGCCACCCAGACCCTCTCGGTGCAGACGCACCACATGGCCGTGGACTACTCCGCGTACGAGGGCCGGGAGATCACCGGCCGGGTGCAGACGGTGCTCTCCCGCGGCGAGTTGGTGCTCGATGCCGGCCGGTACGCCGGCCGGGCCGGGCACGGGCGGTTCCTGTCCCGGCAGACCTGCCAGCTGCTGGGCTGAGCGATGACGGAGTGAGCACCGAGCGTAGCGAGGAGCGGGGCGAATGAGGAGCTCGGCCAATAGGCTGGGCTGAGCGGCGACGGCGTGAGCATCGAGCGTAGCGAATGAGGAGCTCGGCCAGTCAACTGGGCGGATCCGCTCGTGGGAGGGCTTTCCATGGACTTCGGCGTCGTCCTGCAGACCGACCCGCCGGCGCGCGCCGTGGTCGACTATGCCACCCGGGCCGAGGCACTCGGATTTAGCCACCTGTGGACCTTCGACTCGACGGTGCTGTGGCAGGAGCCCTTCGTCATCTACTCCCAGGTGCTGGCGCAGACCCAACGGCTCGTGGTCGGCCCGATGGTCACCAACCCGCTGACCCGCGACGTCACGGTCACCGCGTCGGCATTCGCGACGCTGAACGACATGTTCGGCAACCGGACGGTCTGCGGCATCGGTCGGGGTGACTCGGCCCGCCGGGTCATCGGCAAGTCGCCGTCGACGCTCGCCACCCTGTCGACGGCGATGCGCCAGATCCGCGATCTCGCCGAGGGCCGGGAGACCGACGTCGACGGGACCCGGGTGCGGCTGCCGTGGGTGCGTGACGGGCGGCTGCCGGTCTGGATGGCCGGCTACGGTCCGAAGGCACTGGCACTGGCCGGCCGTGAGGCCGACGGCTTCATCCTGCAGGTCGCCGACCCGGACATCGCGAGGTGGACCATCGCCGCGGTCAAGGACGCGGCCAGCGCGGCCGGGCGGGATCCGGATACGCTGTCGATCTGCGTCGCCGCCCCGGCGTACGTCGGGGACGACGTGGCGCATCAGCGGGACCAGGTACGGTGGTTCGGCGGCATGGTCGGCAATCACGTCGCCGACCTTGTCGCGCGGTACGGCGTATCGTCCGGGCAGGTGCCGCGGGCGCTCACCGACTACATCAAGGGCCGGGAGGGCTATGACTACGCCCACCACGGCCGTGCCGACAACCCGGACACCGACTTCGTGCCGGACGCCATCGTGGACCGCTTCTGCCTACTCGGACCGGTGCGGCGCCACGTTGATCGGCTGGCCGAGCTGCGGGACCTCGGTGCCACCCAGTTCGCGATCTACCTCATGCACGACGCGAAGGACGAGACCCTCGCGGCGTACGGCGAGCACATCACCGGCGCGGTGAGCTGACCGCCCCGCCGCGACCCGAGACCTACCGGTTGAGGGACTTCCGGCCGCCCCTGAAGCCGCCGAGCGCGAGCGTCACGGCAAACCCGATGCAGGCGAGGACGAACAGCCAGAACAGCGCCTTCACCAGGAACCCGATGAGCCCGAGCACGACCCAGCCGATCACGATGATCAGCAGTATGCGCAGCATCCACCCTCCCGGGTCACGCGTCCGGTCGCCACGATGCGCGAGGCGACTCCTTCTCAGCATGGCACACGGCGCGACCGAGCCCGGCGGCGCGAACCTCTCGCCGCCGGGCTCGGCCTACATGCTTGGGTCGATCAGTATCAACTGCGACGACCGGCGGAGGGTCGGCCGGCCGATGTCCCGATCAGGACGGGAGGCTGAGCTGCTGGCCGGGGAGGATCAGGTTCGGGTCGCCGCCTACGGTGCTGCGGTTGGCCGCGTAGAGCCGCTGCCACCCGCCGGAAACTCCATGTGCGGTAGCGATCTTCGACAGCGTGTCGCCGGACCGTACGACGTAGGAGCCGCTGGTGGAGATCGAGCTGTCGCTCTGCGGCGCCTCGGGCGCGGCGTGCTGGCCGGTCGACTCGGGAGCCTGCTGCGCCTGCGGCGCCTGGGTGGGCTGCTCAGGCTGCTGGGTGGGCTGCTGCGGCTGTTGCGGCTGTTGCGGCTGCTGCGGCGGCGTCGGAGCGGGGGCCTCGCCACCGCCGCCGGGGCCGTACCCGCGGACGCCCGCCTTGTCGGAGCAGACCGGCCAGGCGTTCCAGCCCTGCCCGGCGAGCACCTTCTCAGCGATCGCGATCTGCTGGCTGGGGTCGGCGAAATCAGCCCGCGAGGCGTACGCGCCGCCTCCGTAGGCGAGCCACGTGCCGGCGGTGAACTGCAGGCCACCGTAGAAGCCGTTGCCGGTGTTGATGTGCCAGTTGCCACCGGACTCGCAGGCGGCGACACGATCCCACGCGGAGGCGGGGGCAGCGTCAGCCGTTCCGGACGCGATCAGCGGCACCGTAGCGGCGGCGCCGGCCGCGGTCACCGCGAGGGCAGCTTTACGAATCGGGTAGGAGGGCCGGCGGTGGCGGCCCTTGTACGACCGGGAAGTGCGGGCAGCGGGAATTTGGGCAAGTTCGGACATGTCCACCTCTCGTACGCCGGCGAGGTGAGCTGTCGGGTTCGGGCGAGAGGATGCGCCCGGCCGTGTAAACCACGGCTTCACCCCAAGGCGTCTGTACAGACGCCGGTCACCTGGGTCCCCCGCTCCTGCCCGTCGATATCGCTACGGGGTACCCATCGCACCGGCGGGCAGGATTTGGCGTACCGGGGGTGGGGCCGCGAACCTACGCGGCGTGGTGCAACCTACGGGCAATCGCGCCGCGGCATCAACCTGGCCATAGCGCGAGCCGGCCCGACCTACCGCGTCAGCGGTGATCTAGTCCACCCAAACACCGCGCATCCGACCCAGTAAGCGTTACGCCATATGCCTGTTTCGATATGTGTTCGTTATGTTTCACGCCGGGCACGCGGGACAGGCGAGTGGACCGTGTGCTCCGTGTGGCGGTCCATCTACGGGCCTGCACGGCGCAATACGAGTACGCCACTTCAGCTCAGCCGTGATTCGTTAGCCCACAAATCCAGCCCAATGAGATTTTAGTTAGGCGGCTAGCTTGTCTGGCGAGGAGATGGGCGTAAAACGGTCATCCGGGACCCCTTCGATGCGGGACGTCGCGGCGGCGGGAACGTCCGGCCGGATCGCCCGGAACGCGATCGGGCAACCGGATCCGCCCCGGCCGTGGCCAGCGTGTCACAGCGGGCCGGCTGAGCGAAGCGGGTCTGCTGCCGCGGCGCCTCGCGGCGCAGGGGGCGTTACCGTTGGCCGTGTGACGTCGGGGCGCAAGGTGACGACGGCGCCACCGCGGCGCGACGATGAGATAGAACGCCGGTGGCGGCCGGTATCCGCGCGCGTCCCCCGGCTGATGGCCGTGCTCGTCCGGCTGCTCGGACTGCTCACCATCGCCAGTGTCCTGCTCCCCGAGCAGCGAGCCCGGATCCATTTCCTGGCCCAGGCCGTCGGCATTCCGGTGCTCGCGTCCGCGACGGCCGCGGCGTCCGCGACGATCTTCGGCGTCGTACTGCTCGTCCTGGCCGGGGGGCTGCGCCGGCGTAAGCGACGGGCCTGGCGCGCGACCGTGCTCGTCACCCTCGCGCTCGTGCTCTCCCACCTGTTGCGTGGCCTGGACGTCGAGGATGCGGCCGTCTCCGCCGGTATCCTCATCGCGCTCATCGTCACCCGGGAGCAGTTCTACGCGGTCGGCGACCCGACCACGCGGTGGTGGCACGCCGTCGCAACGCCGCTGCGGATACTTCTCATCGGGCTGGCGGCCGGCATGATCGCCTTCGCAGTACGCCCGGAGCTCCTGCTCGGCAAACCGTCGCTGTGGCAGGAGTTGCAGCAACTTCTGCTCGGTCTGGTCGGCGTCTCGGGTCCGCTGCGCTTCAGCTCCGACCGCGCCAACGACATCGTCGGCGCCACCTCGATCGGGTTCGGTGCCGTCTTCATCCTGGTGGCCGTCTATCTCGCCTTCCGCTGTGCCGCACCGCGGGCGGCGCTGACCCCCGACGACGAGGAGCGGCTGCGCGCCCTGCTCACCGCGCAGGGGTCGCGCGACTCGCTCGGGTACTTCGCGCTCCGCCGGGACAAGAGCGTGGTGTGGTCGGGCTCCGGCAAGGCGGCCGTGCTCTACCGCGTCGTGTCCGGCGTCGCGCTCGCGAGCGGCGACCCGATCGGTGACCCCGAGGCGTGGCCGGGAGCGATCGACGTGTTCCTGGACCTGGCCCGCAGGCACGCCTGGGTGCCGGCAGTCGTCGGGTGCAGCGAGCAAGGTGCGACGGTATATGACCGGCACGGCCTGGATGCCCTCGAGCTCGGCGACGAGGCCATTGTCGACAGCGCGGCGTTCAGCCTGCAGGGACGGGCGATGCGCGGCGTCCGGCAGGCGGTCAACCGAACCGAACGGGCCGGCTACGACGTGACGATCCGCCGGGTCCGCGACATCGACCCGGCCGAGCTCGCCGGCCTCGCGCGGACGGCCTCTGCGTGGCGTGGCGGCGACGTCGAGCGCGGCTTCTCGATGGTGCTGTCCCGGCTTGGTGACCCGGCGGACGGCGACTGCGTCGTCGTCGAGGCCGTGCGGGAAGGCACCGTCCGTGGGCTGTTGCAATTCGCACCGTGGGGCGATGACGGCCTGTCGCTGGACCTGATGCGCCGCGATCGCAGCGCCGACAACGGCGTGTCCGAGCTGATGATCGTCCGACTGCTCGAGGCCGGGCCGGACCTTCACGTCCGCCGGGTGTCGCTGAACTTCGCGGCGTTCCGGTCCGCGCTGGAGCGTGGTGAGCGGATCGGTGCCGGGCCGGTGCTGCGGTTGTGGCGGCATGCGCTGCGGTTCGCCTCGCGGTGGTGGCAGATCGAGTCGCTGTACCGGTTCAACCTGAAATTCCAGCCCGAGTGGCAGCCGCGGTTTCTGTCCTTTCCGCTGAGCCGGGACCTGCCGCGGATCGCGTTCGCCGCGTTGGAGGCCGAGGCGTTCTTCGTCCGTCCGAGACGCCTGCAGCGGG
>JBPCOR010000025.1:0-4306 GCA_051000035.1 Mycobacteriales bacterium
GCGGGGCCCAGTGCGATCAGCGGCAGCAGCAGGGTGCCAGGCAGGTAACCGACCCGCTGGTACGAGCCGAGAAAGCTCGCCAGGCCGGCGTTCACCCGCGCCGGACCGCCGCCGTAGCGGCGCAGCACCGGTCCCGAACCGGCAACCGGTGACGGGCTCTCGTCGGTGAACCGGGCGTACGCCTCGCTGACGTCGGCCGGCCGGGGCGTGTGGGTGAGCGCGAACGTGTGCCGCAGGTCCGCGGCCACCGAATCGAGGTAGTCGCCGGGCTGGTTACGGATCGCACGCAGCGCGAAGTCACGCAGGATGCCGTCGCTGCGAGCGCCGTACCGGTCGGAGTAGATCACTGCCGGCGACCAGCTCGCCCAAGTGTACTCGTCGGTGGTGTGACGTTGGGCACGCGGGAGTGTCGGGCACAGCCCGCGTTCGATCGGCGGGACCTGCATGCGACCGCAGTCCACGAACGGCGCGACCCGGCCGTAGAGCAGCCGCCCGGTGAACTGGTTGATCGCGAACGCACCATCGGTGGCCTGCGTCCAGGCCGCATAGCCGAGCAGAGGGGCGGCGACCGCGACGACGAACGCCCCGGCCCGCCGCAGCCGCAGCCCGCGACCATCGGATCGCAGCAGGAGGTACCCGAGCGCCGGCACGGTGAGGAGCAGGCCGGTCGAGCGGACCCACACCGACAGCGCGAGCAGCAGCGCCGCCACGACGCAGCGGCCGACACCGAGCGGCTCGGCCGGCCGGCCGCTGCGCCGACCGCGCGGCCACAGCAGCACCGCGACCGCGCCGGCGAGCATCCGCTCGAACATGGCGTCGGACAGGACGTAGTGCTCGGCGGAGAGCTGGTAGGCATCGAGCAGGACGGGCGCCGTCGCGAGCGCGGCCAGCCACGGGCGCACGCCGCGGCGCAGCGCCACGGCGTAGATGATGACGGCGATCGCGAGACCGAAAACGTGCTGGACGACGGCCACGACGGTCAGGTCGTGCGCGGCGAGCAGCGGCCGTAACAGCAGCGGGTAGCCCGTCGGCCGCTGGATGCGCGGGCCGAGATGGGTGGCGTTGTAGAGGTAGGCCAGCGAGTCGGGATACAGCAGCACGGGGCGGTAGGCCAGCGACACGATCACCCGCAGGGCAACCCCGAGCAGCACGAGCACGCCGAAGACGGCGTGCCTGCGGATGCTGGGCAGCGGTTCGGCGTCGGTCGGGTCCCGGTGGCGCCGGGTGAGCGCAAGCGTCCCGCGCACCTCGCACCGCCCGTCTCCACCGACCGTCCGCCCTGGGACGGTACGTCAGACGGTACGTCAGGAGGGCCCGTCAGGACGGCCCGTCGTCGGGCGGACGCCCGGTGCTGGCGGCCGCGCGCGCGGCGTCGGGGCCGTCGGCCAGCAGGACCGCGAACCCGGCGTCGTCGAGGATCGGCACGCCGAGCGAGGTGGCCCTGTCGAACTTCGAGCCCGGGTTGTCGCCCGCGACGACGAAGGCGGTCTTCTTCGACACCGAGCCGGTCACCTTGCCGCCACGGTCCCGCACAGCCTCGGTGGCCGAGTCGCGGCTGTGCTCACGCAGGCTGCCGGTGATCACCACCGCCAGGCCGTCGAGCGGCCGCGGGCCGGCCGCGGCGCCGGCGTCGGCGAGCTGCACGCCCCCGGCCCGCCACTTCTGGACCAGATCGCGGTGCCAGTCGACACCGAACCACTCGACCACCGACGCGACGATGGTCGGGCCGACACCGTCGACCTCGGCGAGCTCGTCCTGCGACGCGGTGGCGATCCGGTCCACCGAGCGCAGCTCGCGCGCCAGTGCCTGAGCCGCGGTGGGGCCGACGTGGCGGATCGACAGGGCCACGATCACCCGCCAGAGCGGGCGGTGTCTGGCGACCCGCAGGTTGTCGAGCAGTTTCGTCGCGTTGGCGGTGAGCCCGCCGCCCTTGCGGCAGAAGAAGTCGCTGCGCTCCAGCTGCTCGGCGCTCAGGGCGAACAGGTCCCCCTCGTCGGTGATCAAGCCGGCGTCGAGCAGCGCCGACCCCGCCTCGTAGCCGAGCACCTCGATGTCGAAACCGCCCCGCCCGGCCAGATGGAACAGCCGCTCCCGCAGCTGCGCCGGGCAGGACCGGGCGTTGGGACACCGCCGGTCGACGTCGCCCTCCTTCTGCTGCCGCAGTGGCGTGCCGCAGGCCGGGCAGCTGGTGGGCATGACGAATTCCCGCTCGTCGCCGGTGCGCAAGGCGACGACCGGCCCGACGATCTCCGGGATGACGTCGCCGGCCTTGCGCAGCACGACGGTGTCGCCGATGAGGACGCCCTTGCGGCGTACCTCGTCGGCATTGTGCAGGGTGGCCATCTCCACGGTGGAACCCGCCACCACGACCGGCTCCATGACGCCGTACGGCGTGACCCGTCCGGTGCGCCCGACGTTGACCCGGATGTCCAGCAGCCTGGTCGTGACCTCCTCCGGTGGGTACTTGTAGGCGATCGCCCACCGCGGCGCGCGCGAGGTCGACCCGAGCCGGCGCTGCAGGCCGATGTCGTCGACCTTGACCACGATGCCGTCGATCTCGTGCTCCACCGAGTGCCGATGCTCGCCGAAGTAGCCGATGCGCTTGCGGACCGCGGCCAGGGACCTGACGACCTTGTAGTGGTCACTGACGGGCAGCCCCCAGCCACGCATCCGCTCGTACCACCGCGACTGCGCCAGCGGCTGCTGCCCGCCGCCGGCGAACCGGCGGGCCCCGATGCCGTGGATGACCAGGCGCAGCGGGCGGGTCGCGGTCACCCGCGGGTCCTTCTGCCGCAGCGAGCCCGCGGCGGCATTGCGCGGGTTGGCGAACGGCGACTTGCCCGCCTCGACCAGGGCGGCGTTGAGGTCGGCGAAGCGCTCCACCGGGAAGTAGACCTCGCCGCGCACCTCCAGCAACTCCGGCACGTCGGCGCCGTCGAGGTGCTCGGGCACGTCGCCGATGGTGCGCAGATTGGGGGTGACGTCCTCACCGGTGCGGCCGTCGCCGCGGGTGGCCCCGCGCACCAGCCGCCCGGACTCATAGACCAGGTCGATCGCCAGGCCGTCGACCTTGAGTTCGCACAGGTAAGCCGTGACCTTTGCCCCGGCGTCGCGCTCGACCCGCTCGGCCCAGCCGCCGAGCTCGTCGGCGGAGGACACGTTGTCCAGGCTCTGCATCCGCTGGAGATGGGTGACCGGGGTGAACAGCGTCGAGTAGGTGCCGCCGACCCGCTGGGACGGCGAGCTCGGGGTCCGCAGCGACGGCCACCGCTGCTCGATGCCCTGCAGCTCCCGCATCAGGGCGTCGTATGCACCATCGCTCGTGGTCGGGGCGTCGAGCACGTGGTAGCGGTAGGAGTGGTCATCCAGCTCGCGGCTGAGCACGGCATGCCGCTCGCGGGCGTCGTCCGGTGGGGCCTCGGGCGCCGGGACGTCGTCGGTCACCGGGCGAGCGTAGCGACGACCGCCGACACATCGGCTGGCCGGCTCGGGCAGCCGCGCGGATCACCCCGCCGCGGAGAGGACAGTCGGCGCACCCGAACGACCGGCGCCGACCGTTGCCGCGCAGACCGCGAGGAAGGTCTCCGCGTCGCGGAGCAGGTCGTCGCCCTCGCGCTCGCCCACGATCCGGGTCACGCCGGCCTCGACGGCATGCCGTTTGGCCGCCGCGGCGGCGAAGAACGCGGCCCACTCCGACAGCTCCGGCGCTACGCCGGACAGCAATGCCCACGCGCTGGCCGGGCGCCGCGGTCGAGCGCCGGGCACTTCCGGGCGCGCCCTGCTCGCGAGCACCGCGGTCGCCGCCCGTAGCGCCGCCAGGTGTGCCGCGGCATAGCGCTCGGCCGGGCGGCCGGCGCGCGCCGCATCCTCCAGACACGCTCGCGACTGCGCCAGCAACACCGGCGCCGATCGGCTCGACATCCCGACCATGCCGGCCTCCTTCCGGGGGACACCTTATTCATTCATTAGAACACACGTTCGACCAACGGCGCAGCGGCGACTCCCAGCCGCAGAACGACGGCCGCAGAGCCCAGGCTAAAATTAGGCTATTCAGTGGCAAATCTCCTGGCGGGAAGGACCGGCGACGGACCTTGGTTCTATCGTCGACAACGGACGTTGGTTCTATCGTCGACAACGGACGTTGGTTCTATCGTCGACAACGGACGTTTCGACAGCGCGTGACGACCGGTGCGGCGCCGGCGGGTCGGCGCGGCACGCAACGCGTCGGCGCGGCACGCAACGCAGGCGGACCGGACGGTTACAGTTTCCGCTGCGGCGAGGTGAGGAGGAGCAGATGGGCGCTCCC
>JBPCOR010000066.1:0-10533 GCA_051000035.1 Mycobacteriales bacterium
GCTGGGTACGGCACCGCCTGGGCGAACTCACCGACCAGCTCACCCAGACAACCCGGATCGGCGACCCGGCCGATCAGCTCGCGCTGGTCATGGAAGGCGTCTACGCCTCCACCCAAGCCCTCGGCGACACCGGACTCTCCCAACGAGCCCCAGCCCTTGTCGAGCGGCTGCTGCCACCCGGCCGGCCGGACCATCAGGCGCAATCACCACCGCCGACCGGCATCAGACGCCGGCCGCGGACCCGCCTCAGCCGCAGTCAGGGCACCGTCGCGCGCCTGAGTCGACGCGTCGGCCAGCCGCCGGGTCACGTCCAGATCCGGTTACAGATCACGCAGCTTCGAGCTGATCTGCTCAGCGACCCGGGCGACCCCGGCCGCCGGGTCGGGGCCGACCGGTGATACCCAGACCTTCTCGATTCCAAGGGTCGCGTATTCGCCCATGCTGGCGATGAAGGCGTCGACGTCGTCGAGCGGGTCGGCCAATCCCCAGATGACGGTCCTTTCGATGCTGGCGGGCTCGCGGTCCTCGGCTGCACAGTGGCGCGCCAGCACCTCGAGCTTGTGCGCCACCATCGTCGGGTCGACGGCGAACAGGTTGCACGCGTCGGCATACCGCGCCACGAGTCGGAGGGTCTTGCGTTCACACATACCTCCGATGAGAATCTTGGGTGCCGGCAGCTGGATGGGGCGGGGCGAGCAGATCGTCTCTGCCAGCTGGTAATGGCGGCCATTGTAGGGCCCGTCGTTATCGCTCCACATCTGACGGCAGATCTGCAGTGTTTCCTCCAGTCTCTCGTAGCGCTCGGTGGCGGCCGGGAACGGAACACCGAGCCCTCGGTGCTCGCGCTCGTACCACGCCGCCCCGATGCCGAGCTGGGCCCGCCCACCGGACAAGACGTCAAGGGTGGTCACGATCTTGGCCAGCAGTCCGGGGTGGCGGTAGGTGACCCCGGTGACCAGAAGACCGAGGGTCATGTGCTGGGTCCGGCCGGCCAGGAAGCCGAGTGAGGTATACCCCTCCAACATCGGGTCCTGGGCGGTCGCCAGGTCCTCCATTTAGAAGTAGTGGTCCATCAGGGTGAAGCTCGAGCAGCCTCCGTCGTCGGCGGCGCGGGCCGTGGCGGCCAGGGTGGACGCCAGGGATTCGGGTCCAGCTGGGAGGGTGAAATTCGGAAAATGGATCGCCAGCTTCATGGAGGTCACCGTCTGATAATCGTGCGGTCGGCCCGCAGCGCTGGGAATGGGCGCTCGGGGTGGCGCCACAATCTGATCCTCGGCGCCTGGGGATAGCCGGTAACCCTGGGCCACCTGCCCTGGCCGGCCGGATCGGAGCTGCCGAGGGTACGGTCGTGCTCTGGGGCAGGCGCAGTCAGGAGGAGATCGTTGATCGCCATCACCGTTCGGTTCGTGGTGCGTCCCGAGCACCGTGACAGCTGGCTTCCGGCCGTCGACTCATTCACCCGGGCCACCCGCAGCGAGCCGGGCAACCTGTGGTTCGACTGGGCCCGCAGCGTCGACAATCCCGACGAGTTCGTCCTGCTGGAGGCCTTCCGCGACGGGCCCGCGGGCGAGCAGCACGTGAGTTCCGAGCATTTCAAGCGGGCAATGCAGACGATGCCGCCGTACCTCGCCGAGACGCCGCGCATCCTCAACGTCGAGACGCCCGGCGACGACTGGGGTCGGATGGGCGAGCTCGAAGTTCGTGCCGACGCCACCGGCTGACCGCACCGCCGCGCGTCCTCCCCGACGCCCACGCCGGGGCGACTCGATCGAGGGGGTGACAGTGCGATCCCGGGTTGCCGGAGCCCTCACACACCCGACCGGGCGGCGACCCGATCATCGATCGGATTGCCGCCCGGCTACGGCTCACACCAAAATCAGAGGCCGAGTGCCTCCGACGCATTCTCGGTGCCCTGGACGCGGGCCGTGATCTTCTGGAAGGCCACGTCGCGGGCGAAATCCGGCGAGCCGTGCTTGGGTTTCACATCGATGCTGAACGGCGAGAACCCACAATCATCGGTCGACCCGAGTTGCTCCTTGGGGATGTAGTTCGCCGCCGTCGTGAGTGCTTCGGTGACCTCGTCGGCGGTCTCGACCCGCGGGTCGAGTGGGTTGATAACTCCGACGAAGGCAAACTGCGGCGTACCATTGGCGTCGCTGCGCAGGTGCTCGCCGACCAGCTTGTAGACCGAGTCCTTGTCCTTCTCGCTCGCGAGTTGGATCAGGAAATACCCTGCGTTGATGTCGAACATCCGGGACAGGAGGTGCTCGTAGGGCACCTCCGCGCTGTGCACCGAATCGCAGTCACCGCCGGGGCAGGTGTGAATGCCGATATTCGCCCGCTCCTCGGGACTGAACCGGTCGAGCACGCGGTTGTTGAGTTCGATGAATTCACCGAGCAGATCGCGGTTGGTCCACGGGTTGCGTGGGTCGTTCTTACCGGTCAGGCGGCCCTCGGTGAAGTCGACGGACACCCGCGTCGCACCCACGTCGAACGCCTGCCGGATGTCCTTCTCACAGTCATCACAGATGTCGCTGATGAACTGCTCGCGCGGGTATCCGTCGATCTCGCCGTCCAACGGGTAGAGCAGCCAGAGCATCGACGGCGCGATGACGGCCTGCTTCATCGGCTTGGTGGCGTACGGCAACGATTTCGCCAGGTAGTCCGATGCGAAGGTCTTGTAGTGAAACGGGCCGCCGGTCAGGCGCGGCAGTTGGCGGTGGTGACCGTCGTCGAAGATCGCGAAGTACTGCCCGTCGCCGGCGAGGTGGTCGGCCAGCCCGGTGCCGGCGAGGGTGTCCGCCAGCGGGTACGTCGCGAAGCTCGAGGCCCGCTGCTCGCCGTCGGACACGATCGGCGACCCGGTCGCCTCCATCCGTTCGATGGAGTCCTTGCACGCGGCGTCCTGCTCGCGTTCAAGATCTTCCTTGCTGGCCTCGCCCTTGTCATAGGCCGCGATGGTCTCCTGCAGTTTCATCGGACGCGGCAGCGAGCCGACTGGTTCGGTGGGAATCGCCATGGAACGTACCTCCTTGTAACCGGCGCAATGTGGTGGCGATCATGTCACAACGAGCTGGTTTGTTCGCCCCTCGATGGGTGACCGCCGCGACAAGCGAGCGGCATCGTTTCAGCGCCCCGGCGGCAGCTGCCCGACCCGTCTGCCCGCGGCGTCTGCCGGCCCGGACGCGGCAGTTCCGCTGCGCCAAGGGTCCGATGCCAAGGATCGTGAATACTGGAAGACGTCCGCGTTCGGCGATGCTGCGACCCACCGCGCACCCGAGACCCGAAGGGCTGGTGGACAGGCGTGGCGAGAGGTCGGCAACCCCACCACGACCGGCTCGGTCCAGCCGGTGCGCACGCGCCCAGCATCGGTCCACGGACCCGATTCCCGCTCGTTGCGGACGTCGCACGCCGGGGTTGGTTCACGTAGACGGCGTGACGTACGTGCTCGCGGTCATCGCCGCCGCGGCGTTCGGTGTGAACTGGGTGCTGCAGCAGCTCGAGGCGGCAAAGGCACCGCCCGACCTGCAGATGCATCCGCTCCGGTTGCTGCGCCTGCTCATCCGCAAACCGTTGTGGCTCGCCGGCTTGCTGACGCTGGTCGCCGGATCGGCGGTGCAACAGGTCGCGCTCGCCGACGGCAGCCTGTCCGTCGACGAGGCGTTGCTGGTGCTGGACCTCGTCTTCGCTCTCCTGCTCGCCGATCGGATCTCCCGGCGCTCGGTGCGGCCGAGCCAGTGGATCGGGGCGGGCGCGGTGTGCGTCGGCCTCGGCGGTTTCCTGGCCGCCGCCGCGCCGACCGCGGGTGAGGGCGGCGGTGCGATAACCCGGTGGATCACCTGCGGTGTCGTCCTCGGCGGCCTGTGCGTCGTACTCGTGGCGGTGGGCGCGGCCTGGCCGGGCACTGTGCGCGCGATCTGCTTCGCGACCGCCTCCGCATTGGTCTTCGGCGCCTCGGATGCGCTCTCCAAGGCCACCTTCGGCTACGCGACCGAGGAATCGCTGCGCGGGCTGACCCCGATGCTGTCGCACTGGCAGCTCTACGGTCTCATCGTGTCCGCGGTTGTCGGGCTCGGTCTCGGCCAGGTCGCGTTCAACGCCGCGGCGCTGCCGGTGTCGCTACCCAGCCTCGCCGTGGGAGAGCCGATTGCCGGTCTGGCCATCGGTATCGTCGCTTTGCACGTCCAGGTGCGGACCAGCCCGGCGCCGCTCGCGATCGCCTGCGTCGGGGCCGTCCTGGTCGTCGCCGGGTCGATCGTGGTCGGCCGGTCCCGGGTCCTCGACGTAGCCGGCCAGGCGATCGGTGCGCGCGCAGCCGCATCGACCGACCCGGGCGCTTCGTGACGCGCCGACGAACAGAGGACCCGACCTGTGCGACCTGAGGGCGCCTCACCTGAATGACTTCGATGACAGCACCGAGTCGGCCGATGGCGATGCCCGCAATGTGCCCTGGCCCACCTGGCTGCTCATCCCCTGCTCGTGGGCCGGCTGGAGCGCGCGATGTGCATCGCCGCCCGCGCCGCCGGGTCTGCGACACTTATGGGCGTGACCCTCGCGGACGGCGCGGCCATCGAACCCGCCCGGTCGGCCTTTCCCGGCACCACCCCGGCCGTGCCGGTCGCCGTCGCCGACGGTACCGACATCCCGACCAGCTTCGCCCGGGCGAGCATCGAGCCCGACCCGAGCCGCCCCGGCGGACGGATGCTCTACCTGAACGACATCGAATGCTCCTACGTCGACCTGACCGATCCGACGCACCTGGAATTCGGTTACGTGAAACGGTTCGCCGACGCCATCGAGACGTTCTTCGACCCGACTCAGCCGTTGCGCGCGACGCACATCGGGGGCGGCGGGGTGACTCTCCCGCGGTACCTGTCCGCGACGCGGCGCAGCGTGCGGCAGATCGTCTATGAAATCGACGAGAAGCTCATCGAACTCGTGCGCGAGCAACTCGGGCTCCGAACAGGTCCTGAGCTGCGGGTGAAGATCGGCGACGCCCGGTTGCGGATGGACCGGCGCTCGACCTGGTCGGCGGACCTGATCGTGGGCGACGCCTTCTTCGGCCGGATGGTCCCCCCGCACCTCGCGTCGATGCAGTTCGCCCGGGTCGTGCGCCGGGTGCTCCGGCCCGGCGGGCTCTACGTGCTGAATGTCATCGACGCCCCACCGTTGGCCTTCGCCCGGTCCCAGGCGGCGACCTTGTTGGCCACGTTCGGCGACGTCGCGCTCGCCACGGACCCCGAGGTGCTGCGGTCGAAGAGCTCGGGCAACGTCGTCTTCGTGGCATCCGACAGCGACCTGCCGATTGCGGCACTGCGGCGGCGGGCTGCCATCGGTCGCACCCCCGATCGCGTGCTGGATCGCAACGACGTGCTCGCGTTCGCGGGGTCGGCCCGCCCGCTCCCGGATCCCGTTCCGGGCGGCGCCAGTGCGTGAATTCGCCGCCGGCTACTGGTATTCGATGATCGCCGGCGCGGGCGACAGTGCGCTGACCTGAGCGGGCGACATGATGCCGATGTCCTGGGTATAGAACAGTTTCAGCCCCATCGGGAATCGAGTGTCGGCGGCGAAGAGCTGGTACTTCTGCAGCTTCGCCGCCTGCGTACCGAAGCCGTCCATATTGATCGCCGGTGCGAGGTCGGCGGGGAACGTCAGCGTCTGCTTGTCCCGGATCATGCCGTTGGTGAACTGGTGGATGAGAAGGAGCTTCTGCGGCAGGTTGTGCGCCGCCACGATGCCCGCGAGCCACGCCGCGGTCGCGTTGATCTCGCTGGCGTCCACCGAACCGATGCGCTGACCCGGCACGTCCTCCGGTCCCATCCGCCATTCCGGGTCCAGCGCGAGCGCGACGTCCGGCTGCTCCATCCATTTCTCATATACCTTGCTCTCGGTCAGGAAATCCGACCGGCCGGGCTGGATGTCGAGGATCAACAGGGCGCGATTGGCCCGCGCTGAATTCAGATAGGTCTGGATCGAATCGTCGGACGTCCGGGTGCGGTACAGCCCGTCGGGTCCGGGCGTCGCGTTCGCGACCGTCACGATGAGCTCGTACGCCGGCAACACCGTGGCGCCATGCCCGCCGTACTGCACCGCCTGGGCAGCGAGCCTCGGCCAGATCTCATCGGGGGTGCCATGGCCCAGCACGCCGAGTCCAGCCGAGTGCGCGGCGCCGTAGTAGGCGACGACCCGGTTGCCCGGGAACAGGGTGCGGCCACCGCGGGGCAGCTGGGGTGCGGACCCGGTCGGCGCGGACGACGATGCGCTCGAGTAGGTGACCGGCGGCAGACTCGTCGGACGTCCCGACCGGCGACTCGTCGGGCTCGCCGTCGACGGAGCGCTCGGAGCGCTCGGAGCGCTCACCGACGGCGAAGTGCTCGGAGCGCTCACCAACGGAGCGGAGCTCGGCGGATCGGGAGGCGAGGAGGTCGCGGGTGAGCTCGAGCGCACCGGCGGGAGGGACGGCGACTCACCGGATTTCACGGTCGAGGAGCCGCACGCGGCGAGACCGAGCACACCCGCCGCCAGCGCGCCCGCAAGGACCGGCCGTGAGATGCGTCGCTGGTGCCTTCGCGGTGATGTCAGTTTGACTCGCCTCCTGTGCCCCAGTGCAAGGTGCAGCCCCCGAGGGCGGCGTTCTCAGCTTCAAATCATCGGTGCAGACACCATCAGGACGCTTGCGGCGCGCCGAAGGTTGCCCCGCGAGCTCCGTCGGGCGGCGTCAATGACTCGCCCAGGCGTCGGCGTCGGCGGTGAACGACGTCACCGCGGCGGGAAGCTCGCCGCTCGCGATGTCGGCGACCGAGACAGTCTCCAGCACGCTCCGCAGGCTCGCCCGGGCAGCGATCCACACCTCCCGCAGGGGTTTGACGGGGCCGGAGTACTCACTTTGCTCCGGGCGCATCCCCCGCACCTCCGCGAGCGGGCCGTCCAGCGCGCGGATGACGTCGGCGACGGCGATCCTGTCCGCCGGCGTGGCCAGCCGGTAGCCGCCGTCGACACCGCGCTGGCTCGCGACGATGCCGGCGCGGCGCAGTGCTGTCAGGATCCCTTCCAGGAAGCGCGCCGGGATCGCCTGGGCCGACGCGAGCGCTTCACATGTCACCCGCTCACCGTCGTTCACCGCCAGGACGACCAGGGCGCGCATGGCGTAGTCGACCCGGGCGGAAATGTGCACGACCCCATTGTGACGCCTGCGCGGCGCGAGGGGCGCCTCGCCCCGGGGCGTGTCCCGACTATTCCGACCGTTCCGGTACGCCCGAGTTGCACCGACCGAGCTCCGTCGGCGTGGGTCGTTCGTCGCCGCGGTCGTCCGGGCGGCCCGCTGCGGCAGAGGGCGGACGCGATTCCACCGGTCCGCGGCGGCCCTCTACGGTCGAGCCGTGTCCGGTGCATTCCCCCGCCAACGGCGCCGGGCGGTGATCCGGCAGAGCCTGTCGGTCGGGATCGCGACCGGTCTGTACGGCGTGAGTTTCGGCGCGCTCTCGGTGGCCTCCGGCCTGTCGGTCTGGGAGACGTGCGCGTTGTCGCTCCTGATGTTCAGTGGTGGTTCGCAGTTCGCGCTCATCGGTGTGCTCGGCGGCGGCGGCAGCGCGGCGGCCGCTGTCAGCAGCGCCAGCCTGCTCGGCATCCGCAACGCGATGTACGGCATCGCGCTCGCTCCGAGCCTCTCCGTACGCCGGCTTCGCCGGGTCGTGGCCGCGCAACTCACGATCGATGAATCGACCGCCGTCGCGGCCGGCCAGCCCGAGCAGCCGGCCAGGCGGCTGGGATTCTGGCTGACCGGCGCCACCATCTATGTCGGCTGGAACGCCACCACGCTGGCCGGTGCGCTGGTCGGCAACGCCATCGGTGACCCGCGCCGGTACGGCCTGGACGCCGCCGCATCCGGCGCCTTCCTCGCGCTGCTGTGGCCGCGGTTGCGGCGGCGGGAACCTGCCGCGGTCGCCGTTGCGGCAGCCGCCGTCGCGGCCGTGACCGTCCCGGTGGTGCCGGTCGGGCTGCCCGTCGTCATCTCCGCCGCCGTCGCCGTCGTCGTCGGCGTGGCACGCCGTGAATCCGGGTCGCCCGCGTGACGTTCCTCGCGGTGCTCGCCGCCTCGGCGTGCGTATTCGCCATCAAGTACGCCGGGCATCTGGCCCCCGAGTCGGTGTTCTCCGATTCGCGCATCGCCCGCGTCATCGTGCTATTGCCCGCGGCGCTGCTCGCGGCACTCGTCGTCGTGCAGACCGTCACGACTGCGGATCGGCTGGTCGTCGACGCGCGCCTGGTCGGCCTGGGCGCCGCGGCTGTGGCGCTGCTGCTGCGCGCGCCGTTCATCGTGGTGGTTGCGGTGGCCGCATCAGCCGCCGCCGGCGTGCGGGCGTTGGGCTGGGGTTGACCCCCGTCGAGGGTGCGTCTCGGCCGTTCTGCCGGATCACCTGGCGCCTTCTCGGAGCCGCATTCCGGCTGGGCCGGCTCGTCGCGGGCGGACACCGGCGGACCTGGGAGCAGCCGATATTTCGATGGTCGCCGAAGCCTTTCACCCATAACTTGCAGGTGTGACGTCGTCGACCGTGCCGCCCTTGCCGGCGACCAGCCGGTTGGCGCTCCTCGCGGCCGGCATCACCGTGGTGCTGTGGGCGTCGGCGTTCGTCGGCATCCGCGGGGTAGGGAACGCCTACGGGCCGGGCGCTCTGGCGCTGGGCCGGCTCCTGGTCGGGACGATCACCCTCGGCGCTGTGGTCGCGGTCCGCCGACCGGCCTGGCCGGCCGGGCGCGACCTGATGCCGATCTTGGCATACGGCGTGTCCTGGTTCGCGGCGTACAACATCGCGCTGAACGCTGCGGAACGCCACCTCGATGCCGGGACAGCGTCGATGCTGGTCAATCTCGGTCCGGTGCTGATCGCGGTGTCCGCCGGCATCATATTGAAAGAGGGGTTCGGACGGCCGCTCATGCTGGGAAGCGCTGCGGCGCTCGCCGGCGCCGTCGTGATTGCCGCCGGAGCATCGTCGGCGCACGCGGTCGACGCCGTCGGCGTCGGCCTCGGCGTGCTCGCGGCAGTGCTCTACGCCATCGGGGTCACCCTCCAGAAGCCCGTGCTAGCGCGGGTTTCGGCGCTCACCGCCACCTGGCTCGGGTGCGCTGTCGGAACGATCGTCTGCCTGCCGTTCGCGCCGCAGCTGTGGAGTGAGACGACGCGCGCATCCGGCCGAAGCATCGCCGGGCTGGCCTATCTCGGCGTGGTCCCGACGGCGATCGCCTTCACCACCTGGGCCTACGCGCTGGCACGCACCAGCGCCGGCAATCAGGGTGCGACGACGTACCTGGTGCCGGTCGTGGCGATCCTCATCTCTTGGGCGGTCCTGGGCGAGCTGCCCCCGGGCTTGTCATATGTCGGGGGCGGGCTGTGCCTGGTCGGCGTGGCGATCAGCCGGCTTCGTCACCGGTCGGCGCATCCGCCCGACCGCGCCGCGACGGCGCGTCAGAGCTGATCGGACGCGCGGATGATCCGCTGCGCGAGGGCGACGTCCGGCCCGGATTCGCTCAGCACTCCTGCGAGGTCACTCGCGGCCGCATGCAGTCCGGTGTCGCCGATGCCGGTCAGCGCGTCGATGATGAACACCGCCCTGGTCGTAGTCGCGCTCAGCCTGGTGCGTGTGCATTGCCGCCAATTCCACCGCCGGCAGGTGACGCCGGTGTTGTCCCGCCAGATCACCTCACCGGGCGCGGGGTGGTCGATGACTGGTTCGCCGTTCGCCGTGGTCCCGAACGATTCATCCCCCGTCGCGCGGGTCAGCACGGCTGGTCCGGCGTATTGGTCCAGGTCCTCTCCCCCGATCGGGACGACATGTGCGATGGAGATGGCGTTGTAAAGGTCGGTGAGCCGGTCGATTCGCGGGAGCGATGGCAGCCGGCGTAACAAGGCGTCGACGCTCGGCCGGGTGCGACTCGGCTTCGCCCCGAAGTCGTCGAACGCCGCCCGCCAGGCGTCCAGGTGCGGGTGACCCGGGGCGGGCCGCGAGCCGGATCCAGCGCCCTGCGGTGACCCGGACACGGTGCGACTCGCGAGCTCCTCTGCCGCGCGCAGAAGAGCCTCGCTGCGCGCGTCGCCCGGCCCGGCTTGCAGACCTTCGGCTACGACGATCACCGTGCGGTAGTCCGCGCGCAGCCGGGCCACCGCGTCGTCGATGCGGACGCCGTCCAGCCACGTCCGAGTCGCCGCACCGACCTCCTGCCGCACCAGGCCATGGTGTCAGCCGGTTGGCGCCCGCGGAGGATCGGGTTGGGATGGTCCGTCCGGACGGATGGTCCTGATCTCGCCATCCATCGCCGCCACAGCCTCGCCGACCGGTCGACGACCACGGCAGCCGGATTGCTTGGTGGGTAGGCGATCTCGATCGCATTGATGGTCTGCAGGTGGTAGTATTCGAACATGAGTTCGACCCTGCTCGACACGGCGATCGATGAGCTCGCGGCCGCCGATCCCGGTGCCGTCGGTGATGCGGCGCTGGGCGAGGAGCTGGTGCGGTTGCACGTCGCGGCGGCGCGGCT
>JBPCOR010000173.1:0-7445 GCA_051000035.1 Mycobacteriales bacterium
GACCCAGCCGGTCCACATTCGACCCCAGCGGTGTCGGCACGATCCAGGCGAGCAGCACCGCGGCGGCGTAGATGACCGCCCCGACCCGGACGGCCCGCCAGGCCTTCGGCGCGAGTGTCGCGAGGCACACCGCCGCGAGGATCGACGGACCGGTCGAGACGATCGAGATCGGCTGCACGCCTCCGGACCCGAAGGCGACGGCCAGCACGATCAGCGGTGCACCCGCCGCAGCGCCGAGCGTGAGTCCCTCGATGCGGCGGCCGGTCACGATCAGTGCGGCGGCCGCGATGCCGACGAAGGCCCCCGCCACCGGGCTGAGCAGCGTGCAGACCAGCGCGCACGCGGCGCCCGCGGCGCACCGCAGCACCCGCCCGGGCCGGTGCGCATCCAGCACGTACACCGCGGCGATCGCGGCGATCAGGCCGAGCGTGAACGTCGCCCGGCCCGCGATCATCCCGAACCACAGCGCGATGCCCAGCCAGGCGGCCGCGACCCGCGGGCGGGGCACATCGTGCCGCTCGAGCAGCAGCGCCATCAAGGCGGCACAGCCCAGCGACGCCAGCACCATCCCAAGACGCGGGCCGACGACGGACAGGACGTAGGGGGCCAGCACCGAGTAGGCCGCCGGATAGACGCCGCCGTACCAGCTGAAGTCGTACGCCGCGAGCGGGTCGGTCCCGGCAAAGTGCGCCCACGCGACCTGTGCCGACAGGTCGGTGCCGAAGCCACCCAGGAAGATCAGCCAGACCAGCCCGAGCGCGCCGGTGAGGGAGACGGCGATCCAGTGCACCCGCACCGAGCCGAGCCAGTCCCGGCCACGACGCACGGCCGCGGACCGGGCCGCGTGGGGGTCGCGGCGGCGCAACGCCTCGGTCATCAGGTCAGCTCCATCGGCACGGCTGTTCGGTGGCGGATCACGCCGGTCTCAGCCACCGTCTACTACTATAACGTCGTAGTATTTCGAGCCGGGCCGGACCGGGGGAGAGCATGCAGAGCTTCATCGCGCAGTACGGCTACGCCGCCATCTTCATCCTGATGGTCGCAGAGTCCGCCTGCATCCCGGTGCCGTCGGAGCTCACGATGTTGCTCGGTGGTGCCCTCGCCAGCGGCGGAGTCGCCGGCGCGCACCTGAGCCTGCTGCTCGTCATCGTCCTCGGGGTGCTCGGCAACGTGATCGGCAGCTACCTCGCGTGGGCGCTGGGCAGGTACGGCGGGCAGGCGGCGTGGCGCCGATACGGCCGCTACATCCTGCTGACCGAGCACGACATCGACCGGGCGCAGGCATGGTTCGACCGGCACGGCGACGCCGCGGTGTTCTTCGGCCGGCTGCTGCCAGCCGTGCGGACCTTCATCTCCCTGCCCGCGGGCTTCGCCGAGATGCCTCCGGTCCGATTCGGGCTGTTCACCGTGGCCGGATGTATCCCCTGGACCGTCGGCCTCGGCTGGGCCGGCTACGCACTCGGGCGGCACTGGCGCGCCGTAGCGGACGGATTTCACGGCCCGACCTACATCATCGCAGCGGTCGCGGTCATCGCCATCGCCGTGGTCGCGGTCATGACCATTCGCCGTCGCCGCTCGCGGACCGCCTCGACGCCGGGCAACTGACCGGACGTCCGCCGGTCGTGTCATCCGGCCACGATGGAGTGCACGGTGCCCGGCACGGCGGTGGCGGTGGGATTCGAACCCACGGTGGAGTTGCCCCCACACACGCTTTCGAGGCGTGCTCCTTCGGCCGCTCGGACACGCCACCGCCGACGAGCGTACCGGACCACCGAGGCCGCTCGCGCCGGGTTTGTCAGCCGAAGAAGCCGCGCAGCAGCGCGCCGCATTCATCGGCGAGGACGCCGCCGACCACCTCCGGGCGGTGGTTCAGGCGCCGGTCCCGCACCACGTCCCAGAGCGATCCGACGGCGCCGGCCTTCGGATCGGTCGCCCCGTAGACCAGCCGATCGACCCGCGCGAGCACCAGCGCACCGGCGCACATGGTGCAGGGTTCCAGGGTGACGACGAGTGTGGTGCCGTCCAGCCGCCAGCGGCCCAGGCGTTGGGCGGCCCGGCGCAGCGCCAGCACCTCCGCGTGCGCGGTCGGGTCGTGGGCGGCCTCGCGTTCGTTGCCCCCGCTGGCCACGATTGCACCGGTGTCGTCGACGACGACCGCGCCGACCGGCACGTCGCCGGCGTCGCGGACCCGCCCGGCCTCGGCGAGGGCGGCGCGCATCCATTCCGGGTACGGCTCGGGCGCCACCCTCAGTCCGGGTCGGCGGCGGCGGCGTAGGCCTCCCCGAAGCCGACCCGGCCGGCGATCGCCTCGACCATCTCATCGGCGTAGAGGTCCAGATCGTCGAGGATCGCCTGCAACTCCCGCTCGTCCAGGCCGAGGTCGGTGAAGATCCCCAGCTCCCCCGCCGGCCACACCTCGTCGGAGTCGTCCTCGGACGGCTCCTCGTCGAGGAATTCCAGCGTCTGGCGGGCGATGTCGTAGTCAGCGGCCGCGGTCCGGTCGGACAGCAACGCCGCGACCTCGCCGCCGCCCTCGGATCGCAACGCGATGAAGAACTCGCCATCGACCTCGACGAGAACGATCGTCACCTGACCGTCGGGCTGCTGGCGCAAGACCGCGAGACACCCGGCCAGGTCATCGGTCGTGGCTTCCGGCAGCGCCTCGCATTGCCAGCCGTCCGCGTCGATGTAGGCAACGACCGCGTAGCCCTCGTCGCTCACCGTCCGCCTCCCTGGCGCTCCACCGACTCCGCCGACTCCGCCGCCGGACGGCGGATCGGCTCACGCCAGAATCGTGTCAGACGCAGGGCGGGCACGGGAAGCAGTTGGCCCGTGGTTGGCCGCATCGCGTGGTTGGCCGCATCGCGTGGCCGGTCACCGGACGCGCCACGATGGCTCCCGGTCCGCGGATCCCGCCCCGCTGCTACGTCTTTGCTTCATCTCCCGAGGCAGAGTCGGAGCTCTGCTCCGGCTGCCGAAGCAGAGACGTAGGGCCGCCGCTGACACCTCGACGCGGTATGAACCGCGACGCGGGCGTCCCGCCGCTCACAACCGCAACAACATGCGGGTGTTGCCGAGGGTGTTCGGCTTCACCCGCTCCAGGTCGAGGAACTCAGCGACGCCCTCGTCGTAACTGCGCAGCAGTTCGGCGTAGACATCGGCGCCCACCGGTGCGCCGTCGATCGGCGTGAAGCCGTGCCGGGCGAAGAAGTCGACCTCGAAGGTGAGCACGAAGACCCGCGCGACACCGATGTCGCGGGCTGCGGCGACCAGTTGCCGCACCACCGCCTGGCCGACGCCGAGACGTCGCCGGTCGGGCCGGACCGCGACCGTGCGCATCTCCGCGAGGTCCTCCCACAGCACGTGCAGGGCGCCGCAGCCGACCACCTCGCCGTCGTGCTCGGCGACCCAGAACTCCGGCGTGTCCTCGTACAACGTCACGGTCGGCTTGTCGAGCAGGTACCGCCCGGGTGCGTAGGTGTCGATGAGTTCACGGATGACCCGCACATCGCCGGTGCGGGCACGTCGTAGGACCGTCATGGTGGGCTCGACCCTAGTTTGCGATCGGCTGGCTAGAGTGCCGAGCATGCGGATCGGGCTCTTCCTCACCTGCATCAACGACGCCCTGTACCCCGACACCGGCAGGGCCGTCGTTCGGCTGCTGGAGCGGCTGGGTCACGACGTCGACTTCCCGTTCGCGCAGACCTGCTGCGGGCAGATGCACGTCAACACGGGCTACCGCAAAGAGGCACTGCCGCTGATCGAGCGGTTCGCCGATGTCTTCGGCGGCTACGACGCGGTGGTCGCGCCCAGCGGATCGTGCGTGGGGCTGGTGCGCGACCAGCACGCGCGAATCGCCGCCGATCTGCGTGCTGAGACCGATTCGCTTACGGTGCAAGGGATCCGGCGGGTCGCTGAACGGACATTCGAGCTGTCGGAATTCCTGGTCGACCGGCTCGGCGTGGTGGATGTCGGCGCCTACTTCCCGCACCGGGTGACCTACCATCCGACCTGCCATTCGCTGCGCCTGCTGCGGGTCGGGGACAAGCCGCTGCGCCTGCTGCGCGCGGTGCGCGGCATCGACCTGGTCGAGTTGCCGGCGGCGGCGGAGTGCTGCGGCTTTGGCGGCACGTTCGCGCTCAAGAACGCCGAGACATCGACTGCGATGCTCACCGACAAGGTCCGCGCCATCCTCGACACCCGCGCGGAGGTGTGCACGGCGGGCGACAATTCCTGCCTGACCCACATCGGCGGCGGCCTCTCGCGGCTGCGGACCGGCGTACGCGCCGTGCATCTCGCCGAGATCCTCGCCAGCACCGAGGACGCTGCGTGAGCACCGCCGACGCACTCCCCCGCGCGGAGGCGGCGATGGGCACCGCCGACGCACTCCCCCGCGCGGAGGCGGCATGAACACGTTCCTCGGACTGCCCCGAAAGCCCGCGGCGGGCTTCCCGGCGGCCGCGCACCGCGCGCTTGCCGATACCCAGCTACGCCGCAACCTGCGCACCGCGACCCACACGATCCGCGACAAGCGCGCCGGCGCTGTCGGCGAGGTGCCGGACTGGGAGGAGCTGCGCGAGGCCGGCCGGCTGATCAAGGAGCACACGCTGCGCCATCTCGACCGCTACCTGGTCGAGCTCGAGCGGACCGTCACCGCACGCGGCGGCACCGTCCACTGGGCCCGCGACGGCACCGAGGCGGGCACCATCGTCGCCGAGCTGACCCGCGCCGCGGGCTCCGATGAGGTCGTGAAGGTCAAGTCGCTCACCACCGATGAGATCGAGCTGAACGAATCACTCGCCGCTGCCGGGATTTCGGCGTACGAGACCGACCTCGCCGAGCTGATCGTGCAGCTCGGGCACGACCGGCCCTCACACATCCTGGTGCCCGCGATCCACAAGAATCGCGCCGAGATCCGGGACATCTTCCTACGCGAGATGCCCGACGCGCCGGCCGGTCTGACCGATGACCCCCGCGAGCTCGCGATGGCGGCCAGAGCCCATCTGCGGCGAAAGTTCCTGTCGGCAAAGGTCGGCGTATCCGGCGCCAACTTCGCGATTGCCGAGACCGGCTCGATCGTGGTGGTCGAATCCGAGGGCAACGGCCGGATGTGCGTGACGCTGCCGGAGACACTGATCAGCGTGGTCGGGATCGAGAAGGTGCTGCCGCGCTGGTCGGATCTGGAGGTATTCCTGCAGTTGCTGCCGCGATCCTCGACCGCGGAGCGGATGAACACCTACACCTCGATCTGGTCGGGCGCGTCGCCCGGCGACGGGCCGCGCGAGTTTCATCTGGTGCTGCTGGACAACGGCCGCACGTCCGCGCTCGCGGACCCGGCCGGCCGGCCGGCGCTGGCATGCATCCGGTGCTCGGCCTGCCTGAACGTGTGCCCGGTCTATGAACGCACCGGCGGGCAGGCCTACGAGTCGGTGTATCCCGGGCCGATCGGGGCGATCCTCACCCCGCTGCTGCGCGGCATCGAGGAGACCGCCACGCTTCCGTACGCATCGTCGTTGTGCGGAGCGTGCTACGACGTCTGCCCGGTGAAGATCAACATCCCGGAGATCCTCGTGCACCTGCGGTCGAAGGTGGTGCAGCGCAAGGCGGAGCGCGCGGTGCCCGGCGCCGAGGCCACCGCAATGCGAGCAGCCGCCTGGGTCTTCGGCAGCGAACGCCGATTCGACCGTGCCCTGCGGGCCGCCCGCCAGGGCGGCCGGATCCCGGCCCGGGACGGGCGCATCTCCCGCCTGCCCGGCCCGCTGGGCGCCTGGACCGACTCGCGTGATGCGCCGGCACCGCCGGCGGAGAGCTTCCGGGACTGGTGGCGACGCGAGCGGGGCGGAATATGAGCGCCCGGACGGACATCCTCGCCCGGCTGCGCCTCGCCGACGTCGCCGGGCCGGAGGCGCCGCCGGAGCTCCCGGCCTACCGGCGACGCACCGGGATGGACGTGGGTGCGCGCTGCGCACTGTTCGCCGAACGGGTCGCCGACTACCGCGCGACGGTGCACCGGGTCAGATCCGATGCGCTTGCCGAGACGATCGCGGATGTCCTTGCCCGGCAAGGCATCCGCCGGGTCGCCGTGCCGGCCGATCTGCCCGCTGGCTGGCTCGCCGCCGCAGCCGTCGAGCGTACCGTCGATGACCCGCCGCCGACGCCGGCGCAGCTGGACCGGCTCGACGGCGCGGTGACCGGGGCCGCGCTGGCGATCGCCGAGACCGGCACGATCGTGCTCGACGCCGGCGCGGCGCAGGGCCGGCGCCTGCTGACACTCGTGCCCGACTTCCATCTGTGCGTCGTCGGTGCCGATCAGGTCGTCGGCGGCGTGCCCGAGGGGATGCAGTGGCTCGGCGGGTCGGCCCGGGCGGGCCGGCCGATCACGCTCATCAGCGGCCCGTCGGCGACCAGTGACATCGAGCTGGACCGGGTCGAGGGCGTCCACGGACCGCGCACGCTGCATGTGGTGCTGTTCGGCTGACAGGCTGCCTACCGCCGCGTCGTACGGCCGGCTGACGACAGACTGTCTGGCACCATCGGGGAATGCGCACCCTGGCGGTCGGGACGCCGAGGCCGACCGGGTATCTGTTCGGCGGCCCGTGACCACCGTCGCCGTCGTCGGGCTCGGCCTCATCGGCGGTTCACTGCTGCGCGCCCTGTCCACTGTGGATTCAGTCGGATACGACGTCGATCCGGCCACCCGCGCAGCAGCCGCCGCCGCCGGGCACCGGATCGCGCCCACGGCGCAGTCCGCCGCCGCCGGCGCCGACGTGGTCGTCGTAGCGACGCCGTTGCCCGCCGTTGCGGCGGTTTTCGGCCAGCTCGCGGCCGCGCTCGGACCGGCAGCCGTGGTCACCGACGTCGCCTCGGTCAAGGTGCCGGCGCGCTCGCTGGCCCGATCGCTGCTGCCCGTGCACCGCTACGTCGGCGGGCATCCGATGGCCGGGACACACCAATCCGGCTGGAGCACAGGCGATCCGCGACTACTCCAGAACGCCGGGTGGGCGCTGTGCCTGGACGAGGAGACCGACCTCGCCGCGTGGTCTTCGGTCGCCGTACTGGTGATCGGCCTCGGCGCGCGCGTCGTGCCGCTCACCTCGGCCGAGCACGACGCGGCGGTCGCGAAGGTCAGCCACCTGCCGCACCTGCTCGCCGCGGTACTCGCGGCCGGCGTCGCCGATGACCCGATCGCGCTGGCGCTGGCGGCCGGGTCGTTCCGCGACGGCACGCGCGTCGCGGCGACCCGCCCGGAGCTGACCGCTGCCATGTGCGAGGCGAACGCCGCGGCGCTTCGCCCGGTCGCCGACGCCGCGGCCGCCCGGCTCGCGACGGCCTCTCGGGACGGCGTACGCGCGCTCCTCGAGGCGGGGCACGCCGCGCGGTCGGCATTCGACGTCGCGCCGGGCCGGCGCCGGGTCCAGATCGCCGCTGATGACAGCGCGGCACTG
>JBPCOR010000267.1:0-3187 GCA_051000035.1 Mycobacteriales bacterium
ACCCTGGATCAGGCACCCTCGGGACAGGTGCTCCACGACATCGGCTTCCGCGTCGAGCCGGGGCAGCTGGTCGCTCTGGTCGGACCCTCCGGCGCCGGCAAGACCACCATCAGCAACCTGGTGCCCCATCTGTACGACGTCACCTCCGGTGCGATCCGGCTTTCCGGCGTGGACGTCCGGGACGCCTCGCTCGCATCGCTGCGGGACACCGTCGGCGTGGTCACCCAGGACGCCCACATGTTTCACCAGACCATCCGGGAGAATCTGCTCTACGCCGCGCCCGACGCCACCGACGGCGCGCTTTCCGACGCACTGGATGCAGCCCAGATCAGCGGACTCGTCCACTCGCTGCCGGACGGGCTGGACACGGTGGTCGGCGACCGCGGCTACCGCCTGTCCGGGGGGGAGAAGCAGCGGCTGGCGCTGGCTCGGCTGCTGCTGAAGGCGCCGGACGTCGTCGTCCTGGACGAGGCGACGGCACACCTGGATTCGGAGTCGGAGGTGGCGATCCAGCGGGCGCTGGCCCGCGCGCTGGCCCACCGCACTTCGCTCGTCATAGCGCACCGGCTCTCCACGGTGCGCGACGCCGACCTGATCCTCGTCGTCGCCGGCGGCCGGATCGTCCAGCGCGGCCGCCACGAGGAACTGTTGGCGGCCGGTGGGCTCTACGCCGAGCTTTACCACACTCAGTTCGCCGGCCAGGCCGCTCCGGCGGCGGCCGACTAGGTCCCCTACTCGACCGATCTCGGCGGCGGGTGGCTTCGTCGTGGCGGCGGCGGACGCCTGGTGGCCGGCGGCTGGTCCTTGTAGCATCCGTGGCCCGGTGAGATTCGTCTGTTTCCTCGGGAAAGGGGGCGGTTTCATGCCCCCCACGGGCGTCCACCCGACGGGCCGTAGCGGGCTCGGGCGGGTCATCGGCCTCACGGCGGCCACGGTCGGAGTCATCTACGGGTATGACCAGGGCAACATCTCCGGAGCGCTGCTGTTCATCCCGAAGCAGTTCGACCTCTCGACCGCGCAGACCGAGTCGGTCACGACGACCGTCGTGGCCGGGTCGATCGTCGGTGCCCTGGCGGCCAGTGAGCTCGCGAATGCTATCGGCCGTAAGCTCACGATGATTCTGTTGAGCCTCGGATACGCCGCATTCGCCCTGCTCAGTGCGGCTGCGACCGGGCTCGTCTTCCTCGACATAGCGCGGTTCCTGCTCGGCGTCACGATCGGTCTGTCCATCGTGACGGCCCCCGTCTTCATCGCAGAATCGGCGCCCGCTGCCACCCGCGGTCGACTCATCGTCACGTACCAGTTCGCGACCGTCCTGGGCATCGGACTGTCCTACCTGGTCGACTTCGGGTTGGCCGGCGGTGGACATTGGCGATGGATGCTCGGGCTGTCGGCGGCGCCGGCGGTGTTGATCTGCCTGGTGCTGCTGCGGCTGCCGGATACCCCCCGTTGGTACGCGATGAAGGGGCGCTTCGACGAGGCGACAGCGACGTTGCGACGCACCGACCCGGCGGCCGACGCGGACGCCGAGATCCGGCAGATGCAGGTCGCGATCGAGAGCGAGCGCGGCGGCTCGATCCGCGAGATGGTCCGCGGTCCGTACCGTCGAGCGACCGCATTCGTCCTGATCCTCGGTTTTCTGATCCAGATCACCGGGATCAACGCGGTGGTGTTCTACACCCCGCTGATCTTCACGAAGATGGGATTTACCGGCAACGCTTCGTTGTTGCTGCTGCCCGCGCTGCTGCAGTTCGCATCGCTGATCGCGACGTTCGTGTCCCTCAACATCGTCGACCGGATCGGCCGCCGTCCGACGCTGCTCACCGGAATCACCGTGATGATCCTGAGCAACGTGCTGCTCATGCTCGTCTTCGCGGCCGGCACGGTCACCGGTGGCCTGTCCGTGCTGGGTTTCCTGGGGATCTTGTTTTTCACCGCTGGCTTCAACTTCGGCTTCGGTTCGTTGGTATGGGTCTATGCCTCGGAGAGTTTCCCGGCCCGGCTACGCACCGTTGGCGCGTCGGCGATGCTCACCGCCGACCTTGTCGCCAACCTGATCATTGCCCAGTACTTCCTGAGTGCGCTCGACTCCTTGGGCGGTGTGAAGACGTTCGCGCTGTTCCTCATCCTCGCTGCGTTGGCGTGGTTGTTCGTCTATCGGTTCGCCCCGGAAACCAAGGGGCGCCCGCTGGAGGCCATTCACGAATACTGGGAAAACGGCGGCTCCTGGCCCGACGAGCCCGCGCGGGGGCGCGGTCGCGCTTCCCGGTCCGGGCCGTAACCGCCGGTCGGCGGAGTCGGTGTTCAGCGTGACCGAGCCGCCGAAGGGCGTCGGCGGCTCGGCGGTGGGCGGCGGCGCGGTCGTCGACCTCGACATCGGCGGGTCGAAAACCCATGGGCTGCGCGTGGAGACCGACGGGACGGAGCGGGCGGCGTACGCCAGCAGCGCCAATGTCTCGTCGGTCGGCACGACCGAAGCGGGACGTCAGCTCGACGTCGTCTTGGGCGAGTTGGGCCGGGAGGAGGAGGTGGCGGCGGTCTGCGCCGGCGCGGCCGGTGCCAACACGCCCGAGGGTGAGCGACGACTGGGGGAGCCGCTGGCCGCGCCGCTGCCCCGGGCCGCGTCGCTGGCCCGTTGAGATCCTGCCCCTGCAGGAACTGGCGCCGCCGATGGCGCTGTCCCGTGGCTTCGACCCGGACGCTCCCCGCGGGCTCACGAGATCACCGAAACGCACTGATCGTAAGCATCGACCCGGACCTGTGGTTCGCCGAGAGACCCGAGCGGGTAGCGCAGGCCCAGGAGCTGTGCCGGCCCGGCCCGATCCGGTCCAGCTGCCTCGCCGGCGCCATCGAGCGACTCGAGCCGTGGGGCGGGTCGGGCGGCGAGCTGATCGGCGACGGGGCGGTGCCCGCTCACCAACGGGGCCGCGGCCGACCGCGCAAGACTGACATCCGGGCTGCCAAGTGAGTCGCCCCGGCGGCTCTGGCGGGAGACGGCCGGCGACGCGCCGAGGCGATACGGTGTCGGGTGCCACAGGACCACGGGAGGTGCGCGGCATGACGATCGGCAACCCGGACCCGCCGGCGTCGCCCAACGAGCCGCTGCCGCGCGACGACCCGCTGGCCGAGTCTCGGTTCACCGGACAAGCTCCGCCCGAGAACGGACCGGCCCAGGACCCGCTGACCC
>JBPCOR010000324.1:0-10109 GCA_051000035.1 Mycobacteriales bacterium
GCCGGACTGGGCGACGGCGACTATGAGTTCACCGGCCGTACCGTGACAGTCCGCGGCGGGCGGGCGAGCCTCGCCGGCAACGGCGCGCTGGCGGGGAGCACGCTGACGATGGATCGTGCCGTCGCCCGCGCCGTGCACGAGGTCGGACTGCCGATCGAGGTGGCGGCGCGCGCCGCAGCCACCACCCCAGCAAGTGTCCTCGGCGGTGCCGGCCGGGTCGGGGCGGTCGCGGCCGGACTCGACAACGACCTCATCGTGCTCGACGACGACCTGGCCGTACGCCGGGTGATGGCGCTCGGACGGTGGGTGCGCTAGGCATCCTGGTCGCGGAGGTCGGTGGCCGGGTCAGTCGGCCCGGTCGAGGTCCAAACCCGGGGGCTCCCGGCCGGTGAGGGTCCGGTATGTCGATGCTGCCGCCCGGGTGGCGATCACCCGGGACGTGGCGAATGCCATCGACGACGCCGCGGCCCACGCGATCGCCTCGAGCCAGTTGGCATCGACCGCACCGGCATTCTTGGGCGGCTCGGTGCCGCGGGTCGCTCGCCAGGTCGCCTCGATCGCGCGCCTGGTCACGATCGTCGCCGGCATCCCCAGGCCGATGCCGATAAGTCTCCAGCCGAGCTTGCCTACGGGTCCGGCCACCAGGTCACCTCGATCTCGCGGGGCGTTCGTGCTAGCGGGCAGTCTGTCCGGTGCCGATGGGCACGCCTGACGCTCGCTGACCGTACTCCCAGTGGTGCCCGCGGGTCCCGACGCCCGGTCATGGGTTACCGTCCGATGCAGATCGGCGCCCGAACCGACCCTCGGGGGGACGTGTGCCACCGCCAGCACCGACCGCGCCGCTGCGCCCGCTGCGCGCGCTGCGGGTCTGGGCGGTCGGGGCGGTGCTCGTCGGCGGGCTGGCGCTCGTCCTGCTGGTGTCCGGATCGAGGCCCACCAACGACTTCACGGTCGGCCGCCCGCATGCCTACACACCGCCGACGACCACGTCGTCGACGAGCCAGCCGCCCACCGCCTCGGCCGCGCCGGACAAGCCAGGCAACGGCAGCATCGGCGTCGTCATCGAGATCGTCATCATCGCCGCGATGGTCCTCGGCGCCGTCGTCGGGCTGGCGACGTTCATCCGGTATCTGTTGATGGTTCTCCGGTTGCGGTGGGGGTCCGGTGCGGACCCTGCACGCGCGCCGCCGGGATCCGCGGACTTCGCGCCGCCCGCGCTCGCCGCCGAGCTCGCCGGCACGGTCGATGAGGTGCTACGCCGCATCGACGCCGGCGTGCCGAGGGACGCGATCGTGGCCTGCTGGGTCCGCCTGGAGGAGACGGCCGCGCGGGCCGGACTCGCGCGGACGGCGTCGGAGACCGCGACGGAGCTGACCGAGCGGCTCCTTCGCCACTACGAGGTCGACCCGACGGCGCTACGCCGGCTGGCCGGGCTCTACCGCGAGGCCAGGTTCTCCGAGCACCGCATGACCGACGGGGACCGGGCCGCCGCGCGGGCCGCCCTGCAGCGGGTCGGGGCGGATCTGCTCGCGTCGGCACGGCGTGCGGCCACCGATGCCGACCGAGCGGGGGCACCCTGATGGCGCGGCCGGGCACGCGCCCGAACCCCGCCCCCGCCGTCGCCGGCGTTGCTGTGCTGGGCGCGGCCATCGGGTTGCTCGGGTGGCTGGTCCTGAGCGCGCTGGGCCTGCAGGGCCGCCCGGTGTACTGCGCCGGGGTCGGCATCGCCGGTGCGGCCCTCATCGCGGCCGTGCGGGCCATCGGCCGGGACGACGCGCCGGCGCCGGCCACTGCCCGGATCCCCGCCGACGACGAGGGCGGTGCGTACGCCGACCTGTTCTTCACCGAATACCGGCTGTCCTGGGGCGCGGGCGACCCGGGGCGCTTCGATGACCGGGTGCGCCCGACCCTGGTGCGGTTGGCCGACGAACGGCTCCGGCAGCGGCGCGGAATCGACCGAGCTCGCGACCCGGAGCGGGCGCGACAGATCGTAGGAGAGCGGCTGTGGACCCTGATGACGCCGGCGGCCCGGACGACGCGGCGCCCCCGGGCGCCGGAGGTCGCGGAGTTCATCGCCGCGATCGAGGCGATCTGATGCGGCCCGATGACCTGATGCGGCCCGATGGCCGCACCGGGTCGGCGGCTCTCCGGACCCTGGATCCGGCCGAGGTCGGCACCCGCTGCGATCAGATCCTGCAGCGGGTCGGGCAGGCGATGGTCGGCAAGCGGACTCCCCTGACGCTGATCCTCGCGGGCATCCTCGCCGGCGGGCACGTCTTGCTGGAGGACTATCCCGGGCTGGGCAAGACCCTCACCGCGCGGTCATTCGCGCAGGCCCTCGGGCTGGACTTCCGGCGCGTTCAGTTCACGCCCGACCTGCTGCCGAGCGACGTCACCGGGTCGTTCGTCTACAACCAGAAGGATGCCGAATTCTCCTTCCGCGCCGGTCCGCTGTTCGGCCAGCTGCTGCTGGCGGACGAGATCAACCGCACCCCACCGAAGACCCAGTCGGCGCTGCTGGAGTCGATGCAGGAGAAGCAGGTGACCGTCGAGGGCACGACGTTCCCGCTGCCCGAGCCGTTCCACGTGCTGGCGACCGCGAACCCGATCGAGTACGAGGGGACGTACCCGCTCCCGGAGGCACAGCTGGACCGGTTCCTGATGCGCATCTCCTTCGGCTACCCCGATCGGGAGGAGGAGTGGACCGTGCTCTCGCGGCGGATGGGCCGGCAGCGCGAGGAGACCTATCTTGACCCGGTCACCGATGCCGACGGCGTGCTCGCGATGCAGCGGGCCATCGAGCGGGTGACCGTGGAGGAGTCGGTCGGCCGCTACTGCGTCGAGCTCGCGGCGGCCACCCGGACCCGCCCGCAGGTGCTCGTCGGCGCCTCCCCGCGCGGAGCCCTGGCTCTGCTGCTCGTCGCCCGGGCCTACGCCGTCATCGGCCACCGCGACTTCGTCACCCCCGAGGACGTGAAGGCCGTCGCCGTACCTGCCCTCGCGCACCGGATCACGTTGCGCCCGGAGATGTGGATGCGCCGGGTCGCCTCGGACCAGATCGTCGCGGAGGTGCTCGCCGATGTGCCGGCACCGGCGACGGCGGGTGGGCCGGGCCGCGCCCGCTGAGATGACCCGCTGAGATGACCCGCTGAGATGACCCGGCCCGCCGAGCACCCGCGCTGGCTGCCGACGCAGGCCCTGCGGCGCGCGGTGGCGGTCGGCGGTGCGCTCCTGCTCATCGCGGTGCTGTTCCGCCGGCCAGATTCCGTCGTCGTTGCTACGCCGGTGCTGGTGGCGACCGCGCTGGGGCTGCTCCGCGCCCCGCGGGGCGCCGTGTCGGTCGCGCTCCGGACGTCGGCGAGCAGCATGCTCGAGGGCCAGCTGATGACGGTGAGCGTCGACGTGAGTAGCGACGACGATCTCGATGTCGCGACCGTGGCCCTACCGCCAGCGCGATTCCTGCCGCCGTGGCAGGCGAGGCGGGCCCGCAGTGCCGCGGTCGCGGCCAGCCGGCCCGCCTCGATCGACCTCGACGTGCGCAGCGTGCGCTGGGGACGGCGGCCGGTCGGGCCGGCGACCGTGCGGCTGACCGGCGCTGATTGCCTCTTGCACACGCCCGTGCTGCACACCGGTGCCGTCTCCAGCACGACGTTGCCCCTGCGGGACGGATTCGAGGCGGTGGACGCCGTGCCCCGCGCCGAGGGGCTGGTCGGTCCGCACCGGTCGCGCCGGGTCGGCGACGGCACCGACGTCGCCGGGGTACGGCCGTTCCAGCTGGGCGACAGGCTGCATCGGATCAACTGGGCGGTGTCGCTGCGGGCCGGCGGTCTGCACGTCACGTCCACCTACTCCGACCGCGACACCGAAGTGGTCATCGTGATCGACAGCAGTTCAGATTTCGGCGTGTCCGGGGGGATCGACGGCGACCCGACCAGCCTGGATCTCGCGGTCCGCGCAGCAGCGTCGATCGCCGAGCACTACCTGCGGCACGGCGACCGGGTGGGGCTGCTCGACCTCGGCCAGGCCGTCCGCCGGGTGCCGTCCGGCGCCGGCCGCGCTCACCTGGTCCGGTTGCTCGACGTCCTGCTCGACGTGACCGCGACACAGCGGTCCATCGGCATCCGCGCGGCGATCGCCGGGATCGCCCCGAATGCGCTGGTGCTGATGCTCAGTCCGCTGGTGACCGACGCCGCGTCCTCGCGGGCGATCGAGCTCGCCCTCGGCGGGCACACGGTGCTGCTCATCGACACCCTGCCGCCGGGCGCCCGGCCGCCCGGACGTAGCGAGTGGACCGACCTGGCCTGGCGGCTGTGGCTGCTCGAGCGCGATGTCGACGCCGGCCGGCTGGCCGAATTCGGCATCCCGGTGGTGCGCTGGGAGGGAGCCGGCACCCTCGATCAGGTGCTACGGGACGTGAGCCGGGCGGCTGGCGCGCCGCGGGCCCGCCGGTGAGCGCGATCCGGACCGGCCAAGACACCGTGCTGGCGGCTGCCCGGGCGGCCCTGGTGCACTGGATGTTGCGGGGGTCCATCATCGCCGCCGGCGGGGTCGCGCTGCTGGTGACCGCGGCGTCGTGGTCCGGGCCCGTGGTGGTGCTGCTCGCGCTCGGCGCGCTCCTCGTCGTCGCGGCCGCCGTCGCGCCCGGCGACGCCGCCCCGGCAGCGGCGATCGTGGTGCTGCTCGCCGCCTGGTTCGCGGTGCGGCACGGCGCGCACACGCCGGCGGCCTGGCGCACCGCGGTGTACGCCCTGGCGCTGTACCTGCTGCACGCCATGTCGGCGTTCGCCGGCGCCGTCCCCGCCGGCGCCGATGTCGACGCCGGCGCGGTCGTGCGCTGGGGCCGCCGGCAGATCGCGCCCGTGGCGGTCATCCCGGTCGTCGCGCTCGCCGCCGGGGGCCTTCGCCGCGTCGGCGGTTCGCTGACGCTGGTGCTGCTGGGCCTGGCCGCTGCCGCGGTCCTCGCCGCCCTGCCCGTCCTGCTGCTCCGCGGCCGGCGGTAGCCGTCGACCCGGGGCGCCCTCGCGATATCCGGGTAGCCTCCTCCGATATGGCAGACCGCCCACACATCCTGATCGTCGGCGGCGGCTACGTCGGGCTCTATACCGCGTTTCACCTGCAGAAGTCGCTGCACCGGGGCCAGGCGACGGTCACCGTCGTCGACCCGACGTCGACCATGACCTACCAGCCGTTCCTGCCCGAGGCGGCGGCCGGGTCGATCGAGCCCCGGCATGTCGTGATCCCGCTCCGCCGGGTGCTGCGCCGGACGACCATCGTCGCGGGCAGGGTGTCCACAGTGGACCACCACCGCCATGTCGCGGCCGTCGTCCCGGCCGAGGGCGATCCGTACGAACTGCCCTACGACGTGCTGGTCATGGCAGTCGGCTCGGTCTCCCGCACGCTGCCGATCCCCGGCCTCGCCGAGGTCGGCGTGGGGTTCCAGACGATCGGCGAGGCGATCCTGCTGCGCAACCGGGTGCTCTCCCGGCTGGACCTGGCCGCGAGCGGCAGCGATGCGGCGCGCCGCCGGCGGGCCCTGACCTTCATCTTCGTCGGCGGGGGGTACGGCGGGGTGGAAGCATTCGCCGAGCTCGAGGACATGGCGAGCTACGCGCTGCGGTACTACCCGGAGCTGCGGGCCGGCGACATGCGCTGGATCCTGGTCGAGGCGACCGGTCGCATCCTGCCCGAGGTCAGCGTCACGCTCGCGGCGTACACCGTCGAGCGTCTCACCGAGCGCGGCATGGATGTGCGACTGAACACCCGCCTGGAGTCCGCGACCGGCGGGCGCATCAGGCTGTCCGACGGGGACGTGTTCGACGCGGACACCCTGGTCTGGACCGCCGGCGTGCGCGCGAATCCGCTGATCGCCGCATCGACCGGGCTGCCGGTCGATGACAAGGGCCGGGTCATCGCCACCGCCGAACTGCGGATGCGCGGGCTCCCCGACGCGTGGAGCGCGGGTGACTGCGCCGCCGTACCGGACCTCTCCAAAGGAGAGCCCGCGCTGTGCGGGCCGAGCGCCCAGCATGCTGTCCGGCAGGCCAAGCGACTCGCAGCCAATATCACGGCGGCCCTGCGGGGCGCCGAACCCGAGCCGTACAAGCATTCCTACGCCGGGTCGGTCGCGAGCCTCGGCTTACACAAGGGTGCGGCCGAGATATACGGCATCCGGTTGCGCGGTTTCCCGGCCTGGTTCATGCACCGCACCTATCACGTCAGCCGGGTACCGACCCTGAACCGCAAGGCCAGGATCATCGCCGACTGGACGCTCGCCCTGTTCTTCCGGCGCGAGGTCGTCCCGCTGGAGCAGATCCAGTCGCCCAGGGCGGCGTTCGAATCGGCGGCCCGGGAGTGACCGGATGGCCTAACCTCGGGGCGCGCCCCCGTGGCCCAACTGGCAGAGGCTGGTCCCTTAAAAGGGCTGAGATGTCGGTTCGAATCCGACCGGGGGTACTCCGGCGCCGGCACGGAACCACCCGCCGGCCGCCCGCGTTAGCCTGATGACCGGACAGTTCCCACCCAGGGACCGGCACAGAGGAGTCGACGTGAGCAACAACCCGGCCTTCGGCCGCGACGGTCAGGCGTTCCGGTCGGCGTCGCGGGACTACGCGAGCTTCAGCCAGCCGACGCCGTCCGCGGACGACCTGCAGGGCATGTACAACCGGCCGGCGTACACGCCGGAGCGCGCGATGAGCCTCGACGATGTCGTCGTACGGACGGGCGCGATGCTCGGCACCGTCGGCGCCGCGGGCGCGGTCGCGTGGGCCTTCCAGCTGGACCGGCTGGCCTTGCCGGCGGCGATCGTCGGCTTCGTCCTCGCCCTGGTCGCGATCGTACGGCGCAGCACCAACCCCGCCCTGCTGCTCACCTACGCCGGCTGCGAGGGCCTGTTCCTCGGCGCGATCAGCCGGCTGTTCGAGTCGCAGTACCACGGCATCGTCATCCAGGCCGTCATCGGGACCCTCGGTGTCTTCGCCGGGATGCTCGTCGTCTACAAGGTGGGTGCAATCCGCGTCACGCCGGCATTCAACCGCCGGGTCATGGCAGCGTTCTTCGGGCTCATCGCGATCATCGTGGTCAACCTGATCGCGAGCCTCGTCGTCGGGCACGACGCGCTCGGCATCCGCTCCGCCGGGCCGATCGGCATCATCTTCAGCCTGGTGGTCATCGGGCTCGCCGCGATGTCGTTCCTGATCGACTTCGACATGGTCGACCGCGGCATCCGCGCCGGGGTGCCCGAGCGGTTCGCCTGGTACGCCGCCTTCGGCCTGACCGTCACCCTGGTCTGGCTCTACCTCGAGGTGCTCCGGCTGATCGGCTTCGCCCGGCAGTAGGCGGCAGTAAGCGGCAGGCAGGGGACAGCGTGTCGCACCACCGGGCCGCCGGACTCGATGACGCCGCCGGTAGGCTCCATGCTCATGTGGCGACCTGGACGGCATCGAGTTGGGGGCACCTGCTCCCCGATGGCCGGACCCGGGCCGATGTGACTGCCGACACCTTGCAGCGCCTCGCTGACCTCGCCGCCGACGCCGAGCGATGTCAGCGCCGCACCGTGCCGCGGCTGGACCACTACAACGAACTGCCGGTCGGCACCGGGTCTCGCCGATCAGCTCGCGGTCCTCAATTGCGCCGCCGCCGCGTCGCCCGACCCCGCCATGGGGCGGCAGGTCACCGCGTTGCTGGACGCGCTCCGCGCGCGGCTGCGACCGGCGCCCGGGGGCTCGTCATGGCGCTGACGGCCACCGACGTCCTGGACCGCGAGCGCGACGACGCCCGGCCGGCCTCGCCACGCCGCCCGTGGCGACCCTCGCGTCGGCTCAGCCGGCCGGCACCGCTGCTGGAGTTGGCGATCCTGTCCGTCGGCTACTTCGTCTACGCCTCGACGCGGGTCGCCGTACGTGGATCGACCGGCGAGGCGATGCGGGATGGCCGGGCGATCTTTCACCTGGAACAGGTGCTGCACATCGCCCCCGAGCGGTGGTTGAACACCCTGTTGACGCCGCACGCGTGGCTCTCGGAGGTGGCGGGCTATTACTACGCGACGCTGCATTTCGCGATCACGCCGGCGGTGCTGGTCTGGCTGTACTGGCGCCATCCCGGGCCGTACCGGACGCTGCGCACGGCACTCGTCGCCACCACGCTGCCGAGCCTGCTGATCTTCTGGCTCTACCCCACCGCGCCGCCGCGCTTCGCCGTCGCGCATCTGAGCGACACGCTCGAGCACTTCCATATCGACGGCCTGCTCGCCCCCCGCGCCTCGGTCGGGGTGGCGAATCTCTACGCTGCCATGCCGAGCCTGCAAGTGGCCTGGGCGGCGTGGTGCGCGCTCGGTGTGTGGACCGTCGCCCGCCACCGGCACCGCTATCTCGCGTTGCTGGGCTGGCTCTACCCCATCGCCACCACGGTCGTCGTCCTGGCCACCGCGAACCACTATCTGCTCGACACGATTGCCGGCGTCGCGGCGCTGGCCGGTGGCATCCTGATCGCCGTCAACCGGGAGCGGATCACCGGCTGGACGGTCCACGCGGGTCGGGTCGCGTTCCGCGGGATGGCCTATCTCGGGCCGGTCGGCTACCCGCCCGGTCAGAACCGGCGCTGATCAGGACAGCCGCTCGAGCACCATCGCCATCCCCTGCCCGCCGCCGACGCACATGGTTTCCAGGCCGAGCGTCTCGTCCCTCGCCTACAGCGCGTGGATGAGCGTGCCGGTGATGCGGGCGCCGGTCATGCCGAAGGGATGGCCGACCGCGATGGCGCCGCCGTTGACGTTGAGCTTGTCGAGGTCGACACCCAGGTCGCGGTAGGACGGGATCACCTGAGCTGCGAACGCCTCGTTGAGCTCGACCAGGTCGATGTCCTCGATGCCCATCCCGGCCCGCGCCAGCGCCTGCCGGGACGCCCCGACCGGGCCGAGGCCCATGATCTCGGGGGACAGCGCCGATACGCCGGTGGAGACGATCCGCGCCAGCGGCGTGATGCCGAGCTCGGCCGCGCGCGTGTCGGACATGATGACGACCGCGGCGGCACCGTCGTTGAGTGGACAGCAGTTGCCCGCGGTAATCCGCCCGTCGGGACGGAAGACCGGCTTCAGGCCGGCGACGGCCTCCATGGTGACCCCGGGCCGCGGGCCGTCGTCGGCCTCGACGAGACGCCCGTCCGGCGTCGTCACGGGCGTGATCTCGGCCTCCCAGAATCCGTCCGCGATCGCCTTCTCGGCCAGGTTCTGGCTGCGTACGCCGAACGCGTCCATCTCCTCGCGGGTGACGCCCTTGATCTCGGCGAGATTCTCCGCGGTCTGCCCCATGGCGAGGTAGATGTCCGGGCGCTCCGCGTCGTCGCGGGGATCGGTCCAGGCCGCCGCGCCGCCGGCCGCCCGTTCGGCGGAGCGCGCCCGTGCGGCGCCGAACGCGGGATTCATCGTGTCCGGCCAGGAGTCGCTGCTGCCCCTGACGAACCGGGACACGCACTCCACGCCGGCCGATACGAACACGTCACCCTCGCCGGCCTTGATGGCGTGAAACGCCATCCGCGTCGTCTGCAGGCTCGACGAGCAGTAGCGGTTGACCGTCGTGCCGGGCAGCTGGTCGTAGCCCAGCAGGACCGCCACGACGCGGGCCAGGTTGAAGCCCTGCTCGCCGCCGGGCAGGCCGCAGCCGAGCATCAGGTCGTCGATCTCCGCCGGGTCGAGCCCCGGAATCTTGGTCAGCGCGGCGCTCACGATGACGGCGGCCAGGTCATCGGGTCGCAGGTCGACCAGTGAGCCCTTGCCCGCCCGGCCGATCGGTGAGCGTGCGGTGGCGACGATGACGGCTTCGGGCATGCGGGCTCCTTCGGGCTGGCTCTCGGGTAGATCGCGCCAGGTTAGATCGTCGCGGGTGTTCCGGTCGCCTGGCGTACGGCGGGCAGCAGCGACCGGGCCCACAGCCGGTAGCCGTCGGCGCTCGGGTGCAGCCGGTCCTCGCAGAAGGCGCCCCGATCGGCCCTGAAAACCGCGCCGGTCAACGCGCCGAGGGGCACCACCAGTGCGCCGGCTCCCGCCGCGGCGGCCTGCTGCCGAGCGGCGAGCCGGCGACCGCGGGCCGCGAGCGCCGACCGCAGCGGCTGCGGCC
>JBPCOR010000351.1:0-6320 GCA_051000035.1 Mycobacteriales bacterium
CCGTCCGGGTTGTCGCGGAGCATCCCGATAACGTGTGCGTTGGTGGCATAGGAACGGTTGAAGAACACCGTCAGCACGATGCGACCTCGACGACCGTCATAGCGCTCCTAGGTCATGGTCGAGATAGGCCACCCGTCGTCTTGTCGCTGAATCTCGGCGGTGATGCCGGCGCCGATCCGATGCGCTCCGGCCGCATCGGTCGTGCCTGCCGCATCCGGACTCATCATCAAATGCTGGGCAGCGAAGCCGGAGCCACTCCGCCGGGACCTCCGCCGGGTGACGACGCCGAATATACCCGCACCTACCTGGGTCGACGACTCGGGCTGTCCGTCCTGCGCGCGAACGGCGCGAGTGCACGTTCTCGCGGGGTGGACCCACCGAGCGCGGCGTTGGATAGGCTCCGTTCGTGACCTATCACGCCTCGCCGGACCGCTACGACTCGATGACCTACCGGCGCTGCGGGCGCAGCGGGGTGAAGCTGCCCGCGATCTCGCTGGGCCTGTGGCACAACTTCGGCACCGAGCGCCCGCTGGAAACGCAGCGGGCCATCCTGCGCCGGGCATTCGACCTGGGCGTGACCCATTTCGACCTGGCCAACAACTACGGGCCGCCCTATGGCACGGCGGAATCCAACTTCGGCCGCATCCTGGCCGAGGACCTCACGCCGTACCGCGACGAGCTCTTCCTGTCGACCAAGGCCGGTTGGGACATGTGGCCCGGCCCGTACGGCGAATTCGGCTCCCGCAAGTACCTGCTGGCGAGCCTGGACCAGTCGCTGCGGCGGATGGGCGTGGACTACGTCGACGTCTTCTACTCCCACCGGTTCGACCCGGAGACGCCGCTGGAGGAGACGATGGGGGCGCTGGACACCGCGGTGCGATCCGGGCGGGCGCTCTACGCGGGCATCTCCTCCTACTCCCCGCAGCGGTCGGCCGAGGCGGCGACGATCCTGCGCTCGATGGGCACGCCGCTGCTGATCCACCAGCCGTCGTACTCACTGCTGAACCGGTGGATCGAGGGTGGCCTGCTAGACACGCTCGAGGACGAAGGCGCCGGCTGCATCGCGTTTTCCCCGCTGGCACAAGGAATGCTGACGTCGAAATACCTCGACGGCGTGCCGGTCGACTCGCGGATGGCGGCGAATTCCTCGCTGTCGCCCGACCTGCTGACCGAGCAGAACCTGACGCACATCCGAGCGCTGAACGACCTGGCGAAGCGCCGTGGCCAGTCATTGGCACAGCTGGCGCTCGCCTGGTGCCTGCGCGATCCGCGGGTCACGTCCGTCCTGATCGGCGCGTCGAGCGTGGGGCAACTCCAGGACAGCCTCGGCGCGCTGGACAGTCTCGAGTTCGCAGCCGACGAGCTCGCCGAGATCGACGAGCACGCGGTTGAGGGTGGCGTCGATCTGTGGCGCAGCAGCGCCACGTCCTGACACCCAGCGCCGTTCGACGACGCTCGCGACCGCGCACCGCGGCGGGACCGAGGGATTCACCGCATGCTCCGCGACCGGTCAGCCCATTGTCGCGGCGCAGTCCGGACAATGCCCGGTCAGGGTGAGGCCGGGCGCCAGCACGAATCCGGTGGCCTCCTCCAGCCGGGGCAGCAGGTCGGCCAGGGCGGTGGCGGGGATCTCGACGGTCCGGCCGCATCCGTCGCAGACGCCGTGGTGATGCGGACGATCGGCAAGCCCGTACTGCGCCTCGCCCGGCTGGCCGAGGGCGTGCACAAGGCCATAGTCCGCCAGGGTGGCGAGCGTGCGGTGCACGGTTGACAGGCTCAGCGGGCTGCTGTCGGCGAGCCGGATGTGCACGTCGGCGGCCGAAAGATGCCCGTCTGCCTCGGCGAGGGCCTGCAGGACGAGCCGACGGGCGGTGGTGCGCCGCCGCCCGGTCGCGTGTAGCCGCTCCATCGCCTGCCCGGCCCGCGGATCGGGCGACGCGCCGTGCGGATGCACCACCATCGCAGTCTCCCCTGTCGGCAACGACGTCATTATTGTCCCCCGCGGAGCCGGCGCCGCCCGCCGCGCCTCGATAGGCCGCCGGAGCCATCCCGCTCACGGGCCACCAGCACCGGCGGCCAGCGAGCACGGTCGCTCTGTCGGGTTGCGATATCGCCGCCTATTGCCAAAGGCTTGCAATAAGACCCGAGCGGCGTCTATCGTCTCGATGTCCCGACTGCGGGCGCAGACGTTCGCCGGGGCATGCCCGGCAGCCACGGCAGTCGACCGGAGAATCTTCCGGCTCCCGAAGCAGGAGGAAAACCGTGAGTGCTCCAGCCCCAGTTGCCTCCGATTCGGCGTTGGCTCGATTCCGCCGCACCCTGACCCGGCAGGATCGGGTGACCATCGGTGGAATGTACGCGTTCATCGTCTTTCTGCATGTGCTGGGTTTCGTGGTGCTGCTCGGGCTTATCGTCCCGAAGCACTACCCTCTCGGCGGCGCCCATCCCGTCTTCAACGTCGGCGTCGGAGTGCTCGCCTACACGTTCGGGCTGCGGCACGCATTCGACGCCGACCACATCGCCGCCGTGGACAACACAACGCGCAAGCTGCTGGCCGACAACACCGAGACGGGCAATACGCGCAAGCCGCTCTCGGTGGGTTTCTGGTTCTCCCTCGGCCACTCCACGATCGTGTTCCTGCTCGCGTTCCTGCTCTCGGTCGGGGTGAAAGCCCTCGCCGGGCAGGTCGAGAACGACAACTCCGGCCTGCACTCGGCCACCGGCGTCATCGGCGCGTCGGTCTCCGGTATCTTCCTGTGGATTCTGGGCATCCTGAACCTGGTCGTGCTGCTGGGCATCGTCAGGGTGTTCCGCAAGATGCGGGCCGGCCACTACGACGAGCAGCAGCTGGAGGATCAGCTCAACAAGCGCGGTTTCATGAACCGCTTCCTCGGCGGCCTCACCAAGTCGGTCAGGAAGCCGTGGCACATCTACCCGATCGGCGTGCTGTTCGGACTGGGCTTCGACACCGCCACCGAGGTCGGCCTGCTCGTCCTGGCCGGCGGCGCGGCGGCCCTCAGCCTGCCCTTCTACACCATCCTGATCCTGCCCATCCTGTTCGCGGCCGGGATGTGCCTGATGGACACCACGGACGGCGTCTTCATGAATGCCGCCTACAGTTGGGCGTTCATGAAGCCTGTGCGTAAGGTTTTTTACAACATCACGATCACCGCGGTATCGGTGGCCGTGGCCCTGATCATCGGCACCATCGAGCTGATCGGGGTGATCTCCGACCAGTCGGGGATCACCTCGGGACCGATCGGGGCGATCGCGAGCATCCCGCTGGACTATGCGGGCTACGGGATCGTCGGCTTGTTCTTCGTCGCCTGGATCTCCGCGCTGGCCATCTGGCGCGTCGGCCGGATCGAGGAGAAATGGAGCACCAACCTACGCGCCCCCGCCACCGAGCCGGACTGACAGGACAACGGCGCCGGGCGCGCTCAGGTGTGGGTGTGCTCGTGCTCGCCCTGCAGGCCGCCCTGGTGGACGTGCGGGTGGCTGTGGGTCTCCCCGTCGTGGCTGTGCTCGTGCGCATGCGGGCTCTGGTGGTCGTGTTCGGTGGTCATGAAGCCTCTCTTCGTTGTCAATCCTCGTTGGTCGGTGCGGGCGGATCCTCGTCGGTCTACCTGGTATCGGCGCGGAGCTGCTCGATGTGCAGCAGCACCTCGTCCAGCAATGCGGCGACATGCGAGTCGTGCACGGCGTAGACCGTGGTGCGCCCCTCGCGGGTGCCGAGCACCAAGCCCAGGTCACGCAGGACCCGGAGCTGGTGGGAGACCGCCGGCTGGGCCATCTGCACTGCCTCGGTGAGCTCACCGACCGAGCAGGGTGCCCGGCGCAGATGCGCCGGAATGCGCACCCGGCTCGCGGTGGCGAGCGCCGACATCAGCCAGGCGACCTGCTCGGCATCGATCAGAGTGACCGGGGACGCGGGAGTGACGCCATGTGTCTTGCCTATGCACGGATACCTTCATGCACATCTGAGCATGTCAACCCGACGCTGCCGCATCCCCGGTGGCGCTAGCCCGCGGCGAGTGCGTCGACGGCGGCCAACTGCGGGCCGGAGAGCTCGAAGCCGAAGACGTCGGCATTGGCGGCGATCCGGTCGGGCGTCACCGACTTCGGGATCACGACGAACCCGTGCTGCAGATGCCACCGCACTATCACCTGCCCCGGTGTCGCGCCGTGCTCGGAGGCGATCCGGGTCAGCACCTCGTCGTCCAGATCGCTTGCGCGGAAGGGACTGTAGCCCTCCAGCACGACGCCGCGCTCGGCGTGCTCGATCGCGCGCTTCGCGTCGTACAGCGAGGGCGACCAGCGGATCTGGTTGAGGGCGGGAGCCTCCCCGGTCTCGGTGATCAACTCATCGAGCTCTTCGGTTGAGTAGTTGCTGACGCCGATGTGGGTGGTTCTGCCGGCATCGCGCAGCGTGATGAACCGCTCCCACACCTCGACCGAGCCGGCGCCGCGGGGGTGCCAATGGATCAGCCACAGGTCGACGTGATCGGTGCCGAGGGCGTCCAGGCTGGCCTCGATCGTCTCGGCCTCCCGCCCGGCGTTGTCCGGCGGCAGTTTCGTGGTGAGGAAGATGTCGCCGCGGTCGATGCCGCTGTCCCTGACGGCACGTCCGATCTCGGCCTCGTTCCCGTACGCCGTCGCCGTGTCGATGTGCCGGTAGCCGACGTCGAGCGCCGTGCGCACCGCGTCGTAGGCCTGGCCGCCCCGGGCCTGCCAGGTACCGAAACCGACGAGCGGGATGGCGCCCCCCGGCGCGAGCGGGACGGTCGTGTCTGCAAGTGGTGTGGTCACGGGGCCATCCTGCACCGCGTCGGCGAGCACCGAACGACCGCCCGTCGGGTCCGGTCGAGGGTTGCGACGTCCGGGTCGACGTCGGGGCGTAGTCACGGCCAACGGGTAGACATCCAGACCATCGCTGGGCACCACGGATACCGCGGCCACGCCGAAGGCCCACCTGCCGCGCACGTCAGACCTGACCGTTGCAGAGGTCACGGCCGATCGATGCTACGGCGCAGGGTCGCGGGGGCCTTGCGGCGCCATGCGTCGGTCAGCAGCGCGCCGAGTAGCCGCTCGTCGACCGCCTCGAGCGTGACCCGCACCGCGGCAAGTCGTTTGCCCCACCACAGCTCCTCGCAGCCGCCGGGTGTCTCGGCGGCCACGGCCCGGATCTCGTCGGGCTCGATCATCACGTTCAGGTGTGCGTCGTCGGGTGCCGTGGCGAATATCTTTCCCCGCACCCGGTAGGACGGGAACCCGTGGTGGTCCTGCTCGGTCACCTCGGGCAGCGTCATCGCGATCGTCCTGGCTCGCGCTGTGGTGATCATCGGGTCAAACGGTGAAATCCTGGTCGACGATCTCGTGCACGGCGGCCTCCTCGGCGCTCGCCGCTCCCCCGTCGATCCCCGCATCCGTTGCGGTCAGGTCGGACCGCTGCGGATCGGCCAGGTCGTAGTCCTGGGAGAGCCGACCCGCCCGGGGGTCCGCGGCCCGATCGTCGGTGTCCTCGTCGTCGGAGAGCGCGTCGGGGTCATCGCCGACGTCGGGCTCCTCCTCGGCGAGCTTCTGCTCCAGAGTCTCGCCGTCGGCGACCTCGTTTGCGGTGGTGCCGACCGACATGGCCGACGACGGGCGATCCGCCGGGCTGTAGCCGGCGTCCAGCGCGTCGGTGTTGGGATCACCCTCGAGCGTCTCGGCCGAATCCTCCTGGATGAAGGCACCGAGCTCCGCCGACTGCGGTTGGTCCTCGTCGTGCTGCGCCATCGGATCTCCTCACGGCCGGGTAACCCGAGCGTACGGCGGCGCGTCAGTCGCCGGTGACGCCGTCGGTCAGCTCCCGGATCGCGTCCAGGTGCCCGAGGTGCCGCGCGGTCTCCTCGATCATGTGCACGATGATCCACCGCAGCGAGACGGGCTCGTCGCCCGGCGGTGCCTCGTGTGCGCGGGCCGACAGGTCCAGCCGGGCTATGACGCCACGGGCGCCCTGGCAGGCAGCCTCGTAGTCTGCGAGCACCCGCCCGATCGGCACGCCGTCGATCCGGAAATCCGAGTCGGGATCCGCCGGCTCACCGACGGCGCCCGGGTCGTCCGGGCCCAGGCACGTGCAGTCGCCGATCTCGTGCTCGAACCAGTAGTGCTCGGTCCACCGCAGGTGGGTGACGATGCCGGCGATGGTCATCAGCGGCGACTTCGGCAGCGGGTGGGCGTAGGCGTCGTCGTCGGCGAGTCCCTCGCATCTGCGATGGACGCTGATGCGCAGCCAGTCCAGCCACGCGGTGAGCATGGTCTTCTCATCCGCGTCGGAC
>JBPCOR010000341.1:0-3165 GCA_051000035.1 Mycobacteriales bacterium
GCGGAGATTCGCTGGCGCCGCCAGCAGGAGTGAACCGTTTCGCCGACCGCCGCCGTCAGGTAGCGAGGCGCACGTAGTAGCTGATCAGGCAGATCGCCGCCGCGATCGCGGCCAGCAGCGGGAGCAGCACGGTCTGCCAATCCGGACCGTGGCGGATACCCAACTCGTCCCGCATCGCACGGCACACCCGGCAGCGACCCTCGGACACCCGCCCGGAGCACGCGCCGCACACGAGATCCTCAGCGCCCACGGTGCACCTCCCCGCGTCGCGGTCGATCGACACCGCCGGGAACCACCCCAGAGCGCTGCACCGGCGGACGCATACCTAAACGCTAGACTCTTCTCCCGTGATCCGCTTCGAGAAGGTCAGCAAGGTGTACCCGGCGGGCCGGCGCCCGGCGCTGGACAACGTCGACGTCGAGGTGGGCAAGGGTGACTTCGTCTTCCTCATCGGTCCGTCCGGGTCGGGAAAGACGACGTTTCTGCGACTGATGCTCAAGGAGGAGAATCCGACCCGGGGCTCGATCACGATCGCCGGCCGGGAGCTCACCCGGCTGCCCCGGTGGAAGGTGCCCGCCCTGCGCCGCACCATCGGCTGCGTCTTCCAGGACTTCCGGCTGCTGCCCAGCCGCAATGTCGCGCAGAACGTCGGTTTCGCCCTGGAGGTGATCGGCAAGAAGCGGAAGATCATCAACCGGGTGGTGCCCGAGGTGCTCGACCTGGTCGGGCTCACCGGCAAGGCCAACCGGCTGCCCCGGGAGCTCTCCGGCGGTGAGCAGCAGCGGGTGGCGATCGCCCGGGCCTTCGTCAACCGGCCGCTGGTGCTGCTCGCCGACGAGCCCACCGGAAACCTCGACCCGGACACCAGCCAGGACATCATGTTGCTGCTGGAGCGGATCAACCGCACCGGCACGACCGTGCTCATGGCCACCCACGACAATACGATCGTCGATTCGATGCGCCGGCGGGTCGTCGAGCTCGAACTCGGCAAACTGGTGCGGGACCAGGCCCGCGGGGTCTACGGCGTCGGGCGCTGACCCGCTGACCCGCCGCCACGCTGTCGAGACGCCGCCTGATCCCGCCAGCCCACCAACACCGTCCCGATCGACCCGTTAGGACATCATGCGACTGCGATTCGTGTTTTCTGAGGTATGGAGCGGCCTGCGCCGCAACCTCACGATGACCATCGCGATGATCCTCACCACTGCGATCTCGCTGGTGATGCTCGGCGGTGCGCTGATCATCGCGCACGAGATCACCGACATGAAGAAGCTCTACTACGACGAGATCCGGGTCTCGATCTTCCTCAAGGACGGCATAACCAACGCGCAGACGACCGGCATCCGGCGGGACCTGTCGTCCTCGCCAGAGGTACAGAATTTCGTCTTCGAAACGAAGGCGCAGGCCTACGTCCGGTTCAAGGAGCTGTTCAAGAAGCAGCCCGGCCTGGTCAATGGCACCCCGGCGAGCTACCTACCCGCGTCGTTCCGCGTGCAGTTGCGCAACCCGGAGCGATATCCGATCGTCGCGCAGCGGTTCAACCCGACCAGGACGCCGGGTGTGGTGTCGGTGGTCGATGACGGTGCCGTCCTCAACAAGCTGTTCGCGACGCTCAACGGTGTCCGCAACGGCGCCATCATCATCGCCGTGGTCCAGGCCTTAGCCGCGTTGTTACTGATAGCAAACACGATCCAGGTGGCGGCGTTCACCAGACGCGCCGAGACTGGGATCATGCGCCTGGTGGGCGCATCACGCTGGTATACCCAGCTGCCGTTCATCGTGGAGGCGGCGATCGCCGGCCTGATCGGGGCCGCGCTGGCACTCGGCGGGCTCAGCCTGGCCAAACGACTGTTCATCGACCGGACGTTCGGCGGCGTGATCGCCAACGGGCTGCTGCGCCCGGTCGCGTGGAGTGAGATCCTCGCGGTCGGCCCGATCCTCGGCGGCGTGGGCGTCGTCCTCGCCAGCATCGCGGCGTATTTCACGCTGCGCCTCTACGTGCGGCTGTGACCCCGATGCCCAAGGAGTCCGGCCGCAAGCTCGTCGCGCAGAACCGCAAGGCCCGCCACGACTACACCATCCTGGAGACCTACGAGGCCGGTATTGCGCTCACCGGCACCGAGGTGAAGTCGCTGCGGCTCGGGCGGGCGTCGCTCGTCGACGGGTTCGCCTCGATTTCCGACGGCGAGGTATGGCTGCAAGGCGTACACATTCCCGAATACACCCAGGGATCGTGGACCAACCATGAGCCGCGACGCGTGCGCAAGCTGCTAATGCACCGCGAGGAGATCGCCCGGCTCATCGGCAAGACCCAGGAGACCGGCCACACCCTGGTGCCCCTCGCGTTGTATTTCCGCGACGGCAGGGCCAAGGTCGAGATCGCGCTGGCGAAGGGCAAGCGCACGTATGACAAGCGGCAGGCGCTGAAAGCCAAGGACGACCGGCGTGAGATCGCCCGGGCGTTCGGGCGCCGCGCGTGAGTGCTCGGTGACGCGGCAATGATGGTGCAACCCCCGGCCGACCGGCCCCGGCTGGCTTTACACGGCCTGCAGCCCGACACGCCGGGGAGTGGGACGGCGTTTCGGGCTGGGCGGCGCGATCCCCATCCTGGCCGCTAGTCTCGGCGGTCATGACAGCTCCGACATCGATCCCGAGCGTCAGCTGGCGGGCGATCGAGCCGTCGGATCTGGGCGCCGTGACCGATCTGCTCGCCGCCGCGGAGGCCGTCGACCGCACGGACGAGAATCTCGACCTCGACGACGTGACCCGTGAATACGGCAATCCCGACATCGACCCGCGCCGCGACAGCCTGCTTGCCGAGACAGCCGACGGCGTGGTCGCGGCGAGCATGGTGGTGGCAGCGCGGGTGACGCAGTACGTCTACCGGGTGAGCTTCCACGGTCTTGTGCGGCCGCCCGCGCGCGATCGTGGAATCGGAGCGGCGCTGCTTCGCTGGTCGCTGCGACGCGGGACCGCGCTGCACGGTGAGCGTCATCCGGAGCTGCCGGGCGAGATCGAGCACAACATCGACGAGGCCAACGAGGCGGCGTCGGTGCTGTGCCGGAACGCGGGAATGACGGCCCTGCGCTGGTTCGTCGACATGAAGCGCGACCTCGGCGTGGCGACACCCACGGTCTCCGAACCGACGGGCGTGCAGATCATGGC
>JBPCOR010000344.1:0-3845 GCA_051000035.1 Mycobacteriales bacterium
CTGTCGTCGAAGGCGTCAAGGGCACCTGGCGCGTCGACCCGTCGTTGGTGGGCTTGCCGTTCTCCGGGCGTGCAGCGCTGCTGTCGCCGTTCGACCGGCTGATCCACGACCGCAAGCGCACCGTCGAACTCTTCGCGTTCGACTACCAGCTGGAAATGTACAAGCCTGCTGGCAAGCGCCGCTGGGGGTATTTCGCGCTACCGATCCTGTCCGGCGACCGACTCGTGGGCAAGCTCGACGCCACCGCCGACCGCAACGCCGGGGTGCTCAGGGCCACCGCCATCCACCGGGACGTGGCCTTCACCAAGGCGATGACCGCCGCTGTGGATCGCGAGATCAGGGACTTGGCGCACTGGCTCGAACTGGATCTTGCCCAGCCCGGACGCTTCTGACCTGGGCTCATGTGGTCGGGGTGGCGGGATTCGAACCCACGGCCTCTTCGTCCCGAACGAAGCGCGCTACCAAGCTGCGCCACACCTCGGTGGTGCGCCGGTCAGTCTAGCCGACCGGCGGGCCCCCGGGTGCGCCGTCGGCGGCGCGGACCAGGTCCAGGGCCCGGGCGTTGCCGAGCGAGCTGTCGACGGCGCGGTGCTGCGGCGCGGCGCCGTCTCGCAGCACCCGGTGAATGTGCTCGACGGCGTACTGGAAAGCCGTGCCGCCGGCAACCGGCCAGCGCCGCACCATCTCGCCGTCGCGCCACAGCTGCACTCCGTCCGGCGGCGCGGGGTGAAACGGATTTCCGACTCGCAGCTCGCCGAGCGGCCCGATGATCCGGGTGTACGTCGACGGTGCCCGGCGCAGGCTGGCCGAGAGGATCAGCCGGCGGTCCTCGGAAAACGTCAGGACGCCGCCGACCGTGGTGTCCACAGTGGACGGTGTCGCGTCGGTAACGGCCGCTGCCCGGTCGGGCTCGGCGCCGAAGAGCAGCCGGGCCAGCCGGATCGGGTAGCAGCCGACGTCCAGCAGCGCGCCACCGCAGCGCTGCGGGTCCAGCCGGATGTTCTCCGGCCGCGAGACGGTGAAATGAAATTCCGAGACGATGTCGCTGACGCCGCCGAGCTCCTCGTCCGCCAGCTGGGCGAGCAGCTGCGTCTGCGGGTGGAACGGGAAAACGAATGCCTCCCATAAGGGAGCCCGCGGGCCGACGGCGTCGAGCAGCGTTGAAACCTCGCCGGCATCCAGACCGAGCGGCTTTTCGCACAGCACGGCCCGGCCGGTCGCCGCGGCCTGCGCCGCCCTGGCGACGTGCTGGTCGTTGGGAACGGCTATATAGATGGCGTCCACGCGCGGGTCGGCCAGCGCCTCGGCGTAGGTTGCGGTGCTGCCCACGCCGTGCTCGGCGGCCCACGATGCCGCCCGCTTCGGATCGCGGCTTCCGACCACGACCGCCTCGCCGCCGGCGGCACGCAGGGCGGGCAGGAAGGACCGCATCGCTATGTTCGCTGTCCCCAGCACTGCCCATCGCACCGGGCGGTCCGTCATACGCCGAGCCCTTTCCGTTGTCCGGGCCGGTCGACCCGCGAGCGGGCGCCGATGGTGGCGCCACCCGGAAGGCTAGTGACGCGGGCACCAGCATCGGCGCTCCGGCGGGACGGGCCAGTCGATGTCGGCTGTGCGCTGATCGCCGCTCGGCCGTGCCGGGCCGAGCAGGCAGGCGAGCAGCAACAGGACCGAGCACACCGAGTAGCAGATCGTCGGGTAGGCCGGTGTCGAGATGCTGCGGCGGGCGCGGGGGCCGACCGTGACGTAGCCGGCCATCGACACCGCGCCGGTGAGCGCCAGGCCGTCGCCGCCCAGCGATCGAAGGGACACCGCCAGGTCGGCGCCCGCGATCAGTGCCGTCCCGACGATTGCGACGGACATGTCGACCCAGGCTCGTACGGGCAGCCGGCGGCCCGTCAGCACGGCGAGCATGCCGATGACGACCGACTGGGTGGATACCAGCGCGGTCGCCGAGGCCACCGAGGTCAGGGTCAAGGACGGCACCCAGGTGCCGAAGTGCAGCGCGAGCATCACACCGGCCAGTCCGCTCACGGCCCAGGTCCTCCGATCGATGCGGGCGAGCGCCCGTCGACCCCGGAGCAGCGAGAGTCCGGTGACGCCGGCACCGAGCGCATTGCGCCAGAAGCCGACGGCGAGCGCCGGGGCCGCGGTAGCCGCCATGATCGGCCCGGACGCGGAGACTCCCGCCAGGGCGACCAGCAGCACGACCGCATCGTGGGCCGGCGGCAGCGCCAACGACTCCTCCTGCCGCGCCGCCGGCGTGCTCACCAAGCCGCGGCGCCGGTCGGCCGGGCGAGCAGGGTCAGCAGGGTCGCCTCCGGCGGGCAGGCGAACCGGACCGGTGCGTACGGCGAGGTGCCGAGCCCCGCGGATACGTTGAGCCACAGCGGCCCCCACCGCGACAGTCCCCGGCACCGGCCGCGATCGATACCGCAGTTGGTGACCAGCGCGCCGTAGAACGGGACCCGCAGCTGGCCGCAGTGGGTGTGCCCGGCGAGGACCAGGTCATAGCCGTCGTCGGCGAAGTCGTCGAGGATGTGCGGCTCGGGGGAGTGGGTCAGGCCGAGTCGCAGGTCGGCGCCGCGGTCGGCGGGCCCGGCGATCTCGCCGTAGCGGTCCCGGTGGATGTGCGGGTCATCCACACCGGCGACGGCGATCCGCCGGTCGCCGGCCAGCACGGTGCCGGTGCGGTTGTCGGCGTCCAGCCACCCGGCGCCGGTGAAGTCCTCGCGCAGGTCCCGCCACGGCAGCCGGCCGGGCGGCAACAGGCGGGTGGCGTCGGCTGGGAGCAGGTAGCGCGCCGGGTTCTTGAACACCGGGGCGAAATAGTCGTTGCTGCCGAAGACGAAGGCGCCCGGCCGACGCAGCAGCGGCTCCAGCGCCCGCAGGGTCGGAGCGACGGCATCCGTCGCGGCGAGGTTGTCGCCGGTGGTGATCACCAGGTCCGGCTCGAGATCCGCCAGGGACCGCACCCACTCCTGCTTGCTGCGCTGCCCGGCGGTCATGTGCAGGTCGGAGATGTGCAGCACGGACAGGGGTCGGCTGCCGGGAGCCAGCACCGGCACGTCGATCCGGCTGATGATCCAGGGCACGCGCTCGACGGGTGCGGCGTAGGCCACGGTGAGCGCGCCCGAGCCGATCAGCGCCCCCGTGATGCCGATGCCGATCCGGGCGCCGACGCCGCCGGTCGACCGGCGCGCGGGGCGGCCGGCAGGGCGTAACTGCATCGCTTCAGCCTATGTGGTGGCGGTAGCTTCGCTGTCATGAGCGAGCTGAAGGCACGGCTGCGGACCGACCTCACGGCGTCGATGAAGGCGCGGGACGAGCTGACGCGGGACACGGTGCGGATGGTGCTGTCGGCCATCGGGGACGAGGAGGTCGCCGGTGCCACCGCGCGCGTGCTCTCCGACGACGACGTCCAGACCGTTCTGGTCCGCGAGGCGAAGAAGCGCCGGGAGGCGGCGACCGCGTATGACGCGGCGGGGCGGCCGGACCGCGCCGAACGCGAACGTGCCGAGGGCGAGGTCGTCGCGCGTTACCTGCCGGCGCAGCTATCCGACACCGAGCTGCAGGAGATCGTCGACGCCGCGGTCACCGGTAGCGGCGTCACCGGCCGGACGGCGATGGGCCAGGTGATGAAGCTGGTACGGCCTCAGGTCGCCGGCCGGGCGGAGGGCTCCCGCGTCGCGGCCGTCGTACGCCGCGCGCTCGGCGGCTAGCGGCCGGCGTCGTACGTCGTCGGCGTCCCGGTCGCGTGGTGCCCACCGGGGCCGAGATGTTCCTCGTTTTTCCGCGCGGTCGGGGTCACACCCCACGCGACAAACAAAAACATGACCACCACG
>JBPCOR010000058.1:0-4701 GCA_051000035.1 Mycobacteriales bacterium
GTTCAGAGGAGCAGAAGCAGCAGTGGCTCCCGGCCATGGCAGCGGGCAGAAAGCTCGGCTGCTTCGGCCTCACGGAACCCGACTTCGGCTCCAACCCGGCCGGGATGCGCACCCGCGCCAAACGCGACGGCGACGGCACCGACGCGACCCTGCTGACATTCGGCAACGGCGTCTATTTGAGCCTGCGGGTCGCCAGCCGACTTGCCGCGCAGGGCATCGGGGTCCGGGTCGTGGACCTTCGCTGGCTCGCGCCGCTGCCGGTCGACGACATCGTGCGCGAGGCCCGGGCGACCGGGCGGGCACTCGTGGTCGATGAGACCCGGCGTACCGGCGGGGTCTCCGAGCAGATCGTGACGGCGCTGGTCGACGCCGGATTCGACGGGCACATCGCCCGGGTGGCGAGCGAGGACAGCTTCGTCCCGCTCGGCGACGCCGCCGACGCCGTGCTGCTCTCCGAAGGCGGCATCGAGCAGGCGGTGCGAGACTTGACCGAGGACATTCGCAGCGACGGACCCGAGAAAGGCCAGCATGGCTGACAAGCGCGTCGGACCGATGGAACTGCTCGCCGTCGATCATCTGCTCACCGACGAGGAGCGGGAGATCCGGTCGACCGTACGACGACTGGTCGACGAGCAGATCAGGCCCAACGTCGCCGAGTGGTTCGAGGCGGGTACCTTCCCGGTCGAGCTGGCCAAGGAGTTCGGCGCGCTCGGCCTGCTCGGCATGCATCTGAACGGCTACGGCTGCGCCGGGACCAACGCGACGTCCTACGGCCTCGCGTGCATGGAGCTGGAGGCCGGCGACTCCGGCACCCGCAGCTTCGTGTCCGTGCAGGGGTCGCTTGCCATGTATGCGATCTACCGCTGGGGCAGCGAGGAACACAAGGAGCACTGGCTGCCCGGCATGGCCGCCGGTGAGATCATCGGCTGCTTCGGGCTGACCGAGGCCGACTTCGGCTCCAACCCGGCCGGGATGCGCACCCGCGCCCGCCGCGACGGCGCGGACTGGGTCCTTGACGGCACCAAGATGTGGATCACCAATGGGTCGGTCGCGCAGGTGGCGATCGTGTGGGCGCAGACCGAGGACGGCATCCGCGGTTTCGTGGTGCCGACCGACACACCCGGCTTCTCGGCCCCGAAGATCGGCAGCAAGCTCTCGCTGCGAGCCTCGATCACCTCCGAGTTGGTGCTCGACGGGGTGCGACTGCCCGCTGACGCGGTCCTGCCCGACGCGACCGGCTTGCGGGGCCCGCTGTCCTGCCTGTCCGAGGCTCGTTTCGGCATCATCTTCGGCGCACTCGGTGCCGCCCGGGACTGCCTGGAGACGGCCATCGCCTACGCCGTCGACCGCCAGGTGTTCGACCGGCCGATCGCCGGTTTCCAGCTGACCCAGCAGAAGCTCGCCGACATGACTCTCGAGCTGCAAAAGGGCTTCCTGCTCGCACTGCACATCGGACGGCTCAAGGACGCCGGCACGCTGTTGCCGCGGCAGGTGAGCCTCGGCAAGCTCAACAGCGTCCGCGAGTCGCTGCAGATCGCCCGCGAATGCCGCACCATCCTGGGCGCCAACGGCATCACGCTGGAATACCCGGTACTGCGCCACGCCAACAACCTGGAATCGGTGCTGACCTACGAAGGCACCTCCGAGATCCACTCGCTGGTCATCGGCCAGGCGCTCACCGGCATCAACGCGTTCTGAACCGGTACGTCGGCCACCCGCGCAGCCGCGGACGTGCTTCCCGCCGCGCCGGCCAGCAACCCGTCGTCGGGCAGCGCATCTGCGGTCAGGCCAGCGCGCTGGTCAATCGTTCGACGGCGTCGTCGATGACCTCGTCGCGCTTGCAGAAGGCGAATCGCACGAACGGCCGGCCGGCCTCCTTGTCGTCGTAGAAGACCTCGCTCGGGATCGCGACGACACCGGCCCGCTCGGGCAGCGACCAGGCGAATTCACGCCCGTCCGACATCCCCAGTGGCCGTACGTCGGCCTGCACGAAATATGTCCCGGCCGGCACGTGAACGCCGAAACCGGCTCCCTGCAGGCCTTTCGTCAGCCGGTCCCGCTTGGCGGCGAGCGCATCGCGGTTCGCATGCACCCAGGCCAGCTCGTGATCGAGCGCGTGCGCGACCGCGAGCTGCAGGGCGCCGTTGGCGGAGAACGTCGTGAACTGCTTCACCGTCTGCACGGCGGAGACCAGCGGCGGCGGCGCGCAGACCCATCCGATCTTCCAGCCGGTCACCGCGAACGTCTTGCCGGCCGAGGAGATCGACACTGTCCGCTCACGCATCCCGTCGAACGTCGCGATCGGGATGTGCTCGACATCGTCGTAGGTGAGGTACTCATAGACCTCGTCGGTGATAACGATCAGGTCGTGTTCGACGGCAAGGCGGGCGATCGCCGCCAGCTCCTCGCGGGTGAACACCGTGCCGGTTGGATTGTGCGGGCTGTGGAGTAGGATCACCTTGGTACGCCGGCCGACCGCCGCCCTCAACTCCCGCCGGTCGAAGGTGAACCGGCCGGTGCCGTCGGGGCGCAGCGTCACCGGTCGCCGGACCGCTCCGGCCAGCGCGATCGAGGCGGCATAGGAGTCGTAGTACGGCTCGAAGACGACGACCTCGTCGGCATTCTCGCACAGGGCGAGCAGCGCGGTCGCGACCGCTTCGGTGGCCCCGACGGTCACGAGCACCTCGCCGTCGGGATCGAAGGTCAGCCCATAACGCCGTTCCCGGTGCCGGGCGATTGCCTGCCGCAACGCCGGCATGCCCGGGCCCGGCGGGTATTGATTGACGCCGTTGAGGATGGCCCGGCTCGCTGCATCGAGCATCGATGCCGGTCCGTCCGTGTCGGGGAAACCCTGGCCAAGGTTGACAGCGCCGGTACGGATCGCGAGTGCAGTCATCTCGGCGAAGATCGTCGTGCCGAATGCACGCATCCGCGGGACCAATTTCTGATCGTCGCTCATCGATGCACCCGCCGCATCCACTCGCCGAGGGGTGGCATCAGCGCCGGTGCACCAGAGCTGCCGGTGAGAACTCGACGGCGTAGGGCTTGGATGCGACGAACGTCGCCTCGCCGCTGATCGACCCGATCTCGACGTACCCGTCGGCGCGGAGCTCGAGGGCTGTCAGCGACGGAGCATCGGGGTCGATGATCCAGTATGACCGGACGCCGGCGGACTCGTAGCGGGACCGTTTGAGCAGCAGGTCGACCCGCCGGGTGCCCGGCGAGAGCACCTCGACAGCGAGCATCGGGGCAGCCGGCAGATCACGATCGGTGAGGTCGGCCTCGCGGGCGACCAGCACGTCCGGCTGCACGACCGTGTCGATCGCCAGCACGACGTCGAACGGCGCGACCAGCACCTCGTAGCTGTCGTCCGGCCGCGCCGCCTCGAGCGCCCGCACCAGCTGGGTGACGATTCGCTGATGCAGCCGGATCGGTGCCGGGCTCACGATCAGCGTCCCGTCGATAATCTCGTAGCGGTGGCCGTCATCGGGCATCGCGTCGAGATCGTCGCGGGTGAGCGACCGGCCACGCGGCAGCCCGAGCGTTCGGGCCTGCGGCAGCGTCATGGGATTCATCCTGCCTCCTCTGGCACATGCCGACCAGCGTGCCGACCATATCCACGGCGGCCCACTATCTACCGCGGCCCACCATCTACCGCGGCCCGACCATCAGCGACTGGGCGCCGCGGCCGATCGACGCACGCTCGTCGTACAGCACCGACTCGGCCAGCCCCACGCCGCTGGCATCGATCGAGGTGCGGGCCCGCACGCACACCCATTCGGTGTCGGGTAGCCGGTGCAGGTGCACGGTGAGCTCGGGGTTGATGAACCAGTAGCGCGCGAGGTCGAGCTCACCGCTGATGCCGTTGCCGACGTCCGCGACCAGCATGACCCGCTGCAGCGGGCTGATCGGTTCACCGTGAACCAATGGCACCCGGGTCCGGGTCCATACGGTGGCGGGACCCGGCCGGGACAGCGAGCCGTCACTGAAACGCCATTCGAGGGCCCGCAGGTATCCACCCGGCCAGTCGATCGTGTCCTCGGTCCGGGGGCGCGGCGGCGGCTCGAGTGCCCCGCGAGCCGGTACCGGCTCGGCGCTGCCGCGGATCCGCCAGGCCCGCGCGCGGGCCGCCACCCGGCTGCCCGCGACGAGCTGGGCCTCGAGCATCTCCACGGAGCGTCCGGGGCGGCTGACCTCCGCGCGGGTGCCGACCGCGCCCTCGACGGGGACCGGGCCGAGTATCTCCACGGTGACCCGGGCGACGTGCCAGCCCGGTCTGGGCTGCAGAGCCTCGAGCGCGCGCGCGAGCAGGGCGGCGGGCGGTCCTCCGTGGGCGGCGTCGCCGCTCCACGGGCCCTGCGTATTGACCGTCGCAGCAAGAGTGCCGTCGCCCAGCGGCAGGTAGAACGCCGGTGGCTGGTCCTGCGCACCTTGCCCGGAATCGGGCCGAGCTCTGCCAGAGCGACCCGTCACAGCCCGCTCACTCACGGGGGCTTGCGGATATCGGGTGCGGTCACGACCGCCGACGCTACCGCCAACGGATTCGCGGCCCAGCCGGGGTCGCGGCCGCGGGCGCACGCTCCGGGGGGTATCAGGCCTGCGGGGACTCGGCGGACTCGGCGGACGCGGCGGACTCGGCGGCCTCCGCGGACTCGGCGGACTCGGCGGACTCGGCGGACTCGACGGCCTCGGCGGACTCGG
>JBPCOR010000080.1:0-3758 GCA_051000035.1 Mycobacteriales bacterium
CCGGCCGTGTCGACGACCACGATGTCGTGCATCCGCCGCCGCGCCTCGGCGACGCCGTCCCGCGCCACCGCGACCGGGTCCCCGCCCGGCGCGTCCGCACCGGTGGCCACAGCGCCCGGCCCCATCCCCGCACCGGGCGCCACGGCGCCCGGCCCCATCCCCGCACCGGGCGCCACGGCGCCCGGATGTGGTGCGTAGACATCGACGCCGGCCTGCTTGCCCACGACCTGTAGCTGCGTCACCGCGTTGGGTCGCTGCAGGTCCGCCGCCACCAGCAACGGCGTGTGGCCCTGGCCGGCAAGCCAACGGCCGAGCTTGCCGGCGAGGGTGGTCTTGCCGGCGCCCTGCAGACCGGCCAGCATGATCACCGTCGGCGGGTTCTTGGCGAGCCGCAGCCGGCGGGTCTCCCCGCCCAGGATGCCGACAAGCTCTTCGTTGACGATCTTGATGACCTGCTGCGCGGGGTTGAGCGCCTTGGAGACCTCGCTTCCCTGCGCTCGCTCCTTGACCGCGCCGATGAACGCCTTCACCGCCGGCAGCGCGACGTCGGCCTCCAGCAGCGCGATCCGGATCTCCCGGCAGGTGGCGTCGATGTCGGCCGCGGAGAGCCGGCCCTTGCCCCGCAGCGTGATGAAGACCTTCTCCAGCCGCTCGGACAGCGTGTCGAACATGGGGACGCGGGCCTCCAGGATCTGATCGGTACAGCCGTGGCGGTGCCGGCCGGGCACCGTCGCACCTGCCTCAGCCTAACGGCGTCGCGACATCGGGTCCGGGCTCGAGGGCAACGCCGGCAGCCACGACCGGGGCAGGCAGGACACCATGGATACGGCGACTGGCACGCCGGGGGCCTACCGCAGCGCGGTCAGCACGTCGGCGGTGACCTGCGCCCGCAGCTGCGGATCGGTCAGCGGGCAGCCGGCACCGTCGACGACGTAGAAGGCGTCCACGGCGGCGGTGCCCAGCGTGCTCACGCGGGCGGCGAGCACCCGCACCCCGCAGGTCTCCAGTGCCACCGCGATCCGGTAGAGCAGGCCGACGGCGTCGTCGGCCCGCACCTCCACGATCGTCGCCTCGCTCGCCTCGTCGTCGAACCACACGACCTCCGGAGCACCGACCGGCGCGTCGCGGCCGCGGTAGAACCGCTCAGCGTTGCGCAGCTGCCCGGCGACGCCGCCGCGGGCGGGCTCGGTGCCGGCCAGCACCCGTCGTACGTCGGCCCGCAGCCGGTCCGGATCCGGTGCTGAGCCGTACCTCGGGACGACTCGGAATACGTTGACGGTGGTCTCGGCCTCGGTGACGAGTGTGGCGGCCCGTACGTCGAGATGGTGCAGCGCGAGCACCCCCGCGGTCGCGCTGAGCAACCCGGTGGCGTCGGGCGCGGCGACCGTCACTTCATCGGCGTAGACGAGAACGGCCGGCTCCGCGCCGCCCAGCAGGGCCCGCTGATCCGGCCGGAGCGCGGGCGGGCGAGGCAGCGGCTCACCGAGCAGTGACCGGCGGACCCGGTCCACCAGGTCATTGACGAGCCCGGCCTTCCAATTGGACCAGGCGCCGCGCCCGGTCGCCAGCCCATCGGCGACCGCCAACGCCGCCAGCAGATCCAGCAGCAGCCGGGAATGACCGATCGCGTCGGTGACGATCGCGACGGTCGCGGGATCGTCGAGGTCCCGGCGGGTCGCGGTGTCGGGCAGCAGCAGGTGGTGGCGTACGGCCGTCGCGATCAGCGCGGCGTCGTCGGCCGGAAGCCCGACGCGCATCGCGACACTGCCGGCGAACCGCGCGCCGATGACGCTGTGGTCGCCGCCCGCGCCCTTGCCGATGTCGTGCAGGAATGCCGTCAGCAGCAGCAGATCCGGTCGCGAGACGGTGTGGATCAGCTCGCTCGCGCGCACCGCCGTCTCGACCAGGTGCCGGTCGACGGTGAAGCGGTGCGCCGCGTCGCGCTGCGGGCGGAACCGCACATGCGACCACTCCGGCAGCAGGTCGGTCAGCACCGACGCGTGATCGAGCGCATCGATGACCGCGACCAGGCCCGGGCCCGCGCCGAGCAGTGCCAGCAACGCGTCCCGGACACCGTCTGGCCAGGGCTCGGTCAGCTGGGCAGCCGTCTCGGCGATCCGCGCGAGCACGTGCGGGGCCAGCGGCAGATCCACCCGGGCCGCCGTGGCCGCCGCCCGCAGGGCGAGGGCCGGATCGGCGACCGGGTCGGCGCCGCGCGCGAACGCAACCTCGCCGGCGTGCTCGACGATGCCGTCGCCCAGCGAGCGGCGTATCGGCGTCCGGCGCCGGAAGATCCGCGGGCCGGGATCGGCCGGGATGCGGCGCAGCGCCGAGGCCAGCCGGTATCCGATGACCCGGCCGGCACCGGACACCGCCCGCATCAGGTGGTCGGCGTCATCGAAGCCGAGGGCGTGGGCGAGCGGGCCCTGTTCCTGGTGCACCAGGCGATCGAGGGCTCGCCCGGCCCGTAGGTGCAGATGGGTACGCACGTCGAGCAGCAGTGCGACGGCCGCCGCCGCGTCGCCGCTCACCGGGTCGGCGAGCTGCGCGACGGACAGGGCGTGCAGCGCGAGGGCGTCCCGCAGCCCACCCGCGGCGTTCTTCAGGTCCGGCTCGATCAGGAACGCGAGCTCGCCGTGCCGCGCCGCGCGCTCCCGGCCTCCCTCGGCGATGTCGCCCACCCAACGGTGCGCGCCGCGCCGCCACGCCACCCGGGCAGCCTCGCGCACCGCGAATCCGATCTGCAGGTCGCCGGCGATCGGGCGCGCGTCGATCAGGCCGAGCGCGACGGCGAGGTCGATCCCGGCCAGCCGCAGCGTCTCGGCCTGCGTGCGCACCGAGTGGTCCAGACCGATCCCGGCGTCCCAGATCGAGTACCAGAGCGGCTCGACCAGGGTCGAGACGTCACGCTGTCCACTGTGGACGACTATCAGGTCGATGTCGCCGTAGGGCATGACCTCGCGCCGCCCTAGGCTGCCGACGGCCACCAGGGCGACGCCGTCGGCCTCCGGCAGCAGTTTCGCCAGCCCCGTGTCGTAGCAGGCCGACAGGGCGCGCCGGAGGATTTCGGGAGCGAATCCCCGCTCGAGCAGCCTCGCCCGGTGCGACCGCAGCGCCGCCCCCCGGTCAGAGCGCGTCAGGTCCACGCTCACCGGTGCGCACCCGCACCACCGTTTCCACCGGGGTGATCCACACCTTGCCGTCACCGATGGAGCCGGTGCGAGCGGCGCTCACCACCGCCTTGCAGACGGTTTCGGCGTCGAAGTCGTCGAGGACCACCTCGACCCTGAGCTTGGGCACCAGGTCGATCGAGTATTCGGCACCGCGGTAGACCTCGGTGTGGCCCTTCTGCCGGCCGAAGCCCTGCACCTCGCTCACGGTCAGCCCCGCCACTCCGAGCGCCTCCAGCGCGGCCTTGACGTCGTCGAGCTTGAACGGCTTGATGACGGCCGTCAGGAGCTTCACGTTGTCACCTCCGGTGCGAGTGTGCCGGGGACGGGTTGCGGCGCCGGAACCAGCCCCCCGCCGCCCATCGGGACCGTCTCGTACGCCGATTCGCCGTGCAGCGACACATCGAGGCCGGCGATCTCGTCCTCCTCGGTGACCCGGTTCTTGCTGACCAGCCCGATCACCCTGGCGATGATGGTGGTCGCCACGAAGGAGAACACCATCACGCTGACCACCGCCAGCGCCTGCTCGCCGAGCAGGCCGAGCCCACCGCCGTAGAACAGACCGTCCTTGCCGGCGGAGTTGGTGTC
>JBPCOR010000088.1:0-11667 GCA_051000035.1 Mycobacteriales bacterium
CCCAGCGTAGCCCGCACGGTTGCGCGCGGATCGGGCCGTTACAGTTGGACCGCTCACCCGACTCGCGGGCGGGCGCTCCCAACGGGTAAGGGTGTCCTCGCGAAGGTGTCGATCCGGTGAGCACCTACTCAGGTGCGCTGCCGCGCCGCGGCGTCGGCTCGGTGCTCGGCGCCTATCTCGCGCTGACCAAGCCGCGGATCATCGAACTGCTGCTCGTCACCACCATCCCGACGATGATGCTCGCGGCCCGCGGCCTGCCGTCGTGGCGGATCCTCGGCGCGACCCTGCTAGGCGGCATGCTCGCCGCCGGTAGTGCCAACGCGCTGAACTGCTACGTCGACCGCGACATCGACGAGCTGATGCGCCGGACCCGCCGGCGTCCGCTGGCCAGGCACCTGATCAAGCCCCGCAACGCGCTGGTATTCGGTGTCGTCCTCGGCATGCTCGCGACCGGCTGGCTGGCGGTGACGACGAACCCGCTGTCGGCGGGGCTCGCCGACGCCACGATCCTGTTCTATGTCTTCGTCTACTCCGTCGGCCTGAAGCGGCGTACCCCGCAGAACGTCGTCTGGGGTGGCGCCGCCGGGTGCATGCCGGTGGTGATCGGCTGGTCGGCGGTGACCGGGACCGTGTCGTGGGCGGCGGCCACCTTGTTTCTGGTCATCTTCTTCTGGACGCCGCCACACACCTGGGCGCTGGGGCTGCGATACCGCGAGGACTACGCCGCCGCGAAGGTGCCGATGCTGCCGGTCGTCGCGACCCCGCAGCAGGTGACCGGCCGGATCGTCGCTTACACCTGGCTGATGGTGGCGGCGTCCCTGGTGCTGTGGCCCCTCGCCACGTCGTGGATCTACGGCGTCGCCGCGATCGGCCTCGGCATGGGATTCCTGTGGTTCGCCTACCGGCTGCGCGGGCAGGCCCACCGCGGCGTGGCCATCTCCTCATTCGCGCTGTTCAAGTGGTCGAACACCTATCTGTCGCTGCTCTTCGTGGCGCTCGCGCTCGACGCGCTGATCCTGCACTGACCGGTCGCCGCGCGAATTGCGGGTTCAGATCAGCCGACGGCGCAGCAGCAGCAGGAGCGCGCCGGCGCCGGGAACGAGCGGCAGCCAGACGGTCAGCGAGCGGTATCCGATGACGGCCGAGATCGCGGTCGCGCTGGCGATACCGGTGGTGGTCAGGGCCGCCAGCAGCGCGACGTCCAGGCCGCCGAAGCCCCCCGGGGACGGCACGAGTGCGGCCAGCGCCGATGCCGCGAGATACGCGACCGCGATGACCGTCAGCGGCGCCGGCTGACCGATGGCGTGCAGGACACCGGCCAGGGTGGCGATGTGCAGGGCCGGCACGGCGGCCGAGCCGAGCCACAGCAGCCCGAACCGGCGCGGCGAGCGCAGGCTCGCGGCCGCCTCGGCGGCGAGCCCACCCAAACGGCCACGCAGCACCGATGACCGGCGGCCGGCGACCCCGAGGCCGATCAGGCCGACGAGGACCACCGCCGCGACCACGACGAGCACCGTCCGGCTGGACGCGCCGATGCGCAGTGACGACGGGTCGAGCGGAATCAGCACGGCGAGCGCGGCGAGGTGCAGGACCATCCCGGCCGCGACGTTCAGCGAGACGGCCGTCACGGCGCGGTCGCCGGACAGGCCGGACCGGCGCAGCATCCGTAGGTTGATGGCGGCGGCGCCGACGCCCGCGGGTAACACGTGATTGACGAACGACCCGGCGACCTGCGTCGTGAAGACCACCGGCACGGACAGCCGCGCCGTCGTCGAGCCGAGCTGGCAGCACGACGCGGCGGCCCAGGTCAGGGCGGCCGCGCCGACCGCGAGGATCAACCATTCGCCGTCACCCCGGCCGATGGTGAGAATTCCGGACCGCACGGTCTCCCAGTGGGTCGCGAGCAGCAATGCGAGCAGCACCGGGGCGATCACGGCGACGGCTACCCGCCCGTGTCTGCGCACCGGCGCGAGCCGACAAGCCAGGGCGTTCACAGCTGCCAAACTACTAGGTTTCGCGGAGCGTGGAGCGGCCCCGCGTGCATCTCACCCGGGGTCCGGGTGAGCTCCGTCGGAGTCGGTGCTCACGCGTCCGAGGCGAGGGTGGCGGTGGCGGTGGCGCTCGAGCCACTGCGTCGGTAGGTCACGGTGACCGCGTCACCGGGACGATGTGACCGGACCGCTGCGACGAGCGAGTCGGCCGAGTCGATCCGCCGCGTGTCCACCTTGGTGATGACGTCCCCGACCCGCAGGCCGGCCCGCTTGGCCGCTGATGTCGCCCCGCTGATGCGGGTCAGCTTCGCGCCGGCCGGAACCCCCGTCGCCCCGGAGGTGGCGTTGGTGACCTCGACGCCCAGCTTCGCGTGCGTCGCCTGCTGGCCGGCCGCGAGCTGTTTGAGGATGGGCATGGCCTCGTCAATGGGGATGGCGAACCCGACGCCGATCGACCCGGACTGGCTTCCGCCGGCCGAGCTCGAGCCCAGACTCGCGATCGCAGAGTTGATGCCGATGACCTGGCCCTGCATGTTGACCATCGGGCCGCCGGAGTTACCGGGATTGATGGCCGCATCGGTCTGGATCGCGTCGTACACGGTCGCCTGGTTGGACGAGGGGCGTCCGCCCAGACCCCTGCCGCCCAGACCCCCGCCGCCCAGACCCCCGCCGCCCTGACCCTGCTCGCTGCTCGTCTGCACGGGACGGTCGAGCGCACTGATGATGCCCGTCGTCACGGTGCCGGAGAGCCCGAGCGGCGAGCCGATCGCGACCACGGGAAGGCCGACGGCCGATCCGGTGGAGTGGCCGATCGACGCCGGTTGCTCGCCGGAGGTGTTCCGGGCCTTGATCACGGCGAGGTCGGTGACCGGATCGCGCCCGACGATGGTCGCGGACACGGTGCGACCGTCGTTGAACGTCACGCTGATCGCGCCGGCCCCGCCCGCCGCGGCCGCGACGACGTGGTTGTTGGTCGCGATCTCGCCGTCCGAGCTGAGCAGCACGCCGGTGCCCTCGTCGCCGGAGTTCTGGCCCGCGACTGTGATCGATACGACGCTCGGCAGCACGGCCGCCGCAACCTTCTGGACCGAACCTGCCGGCGCGCTGGTGGCGGTGTTGCCGGTATTGCTGATCGGCGGTTCGGCCAGCGACCGGACGACGGTGGTCGTCGGGCCGTAGTAGTGCTCGACCGCGGCGCCGACGCCGCCACCTACCACGGCCGCGACCAGGACTCCCGCCGCGACGGCACCCACGGCCCGCTTACGGGTACCGCCGGATCTCCGGTTGACGTTTCCGGTGGCGGGCTGGCCGTACCCGCTGTACGCCGGCCCGCCGGGGCCCGACGTGCCGGCCTGCCACTGCGTCGTCGGCGAAGCGCCGTACGGACCGGTGGGGTACCCGGCCGTCTGCTCGGGCGCGGACGGACCGTAGTCACCGGCGGGCTGATAGCCGGCGAAGCCGGAGGTTCCCGGGCCGCCCCGGTCCGGATCCGGGTACGGTCGCGGTTGCTGCGCGTCGGTCGGGTAGCCGCCCGGCCGGCCGCCGCCCCATGGCGGTGCGCCGCCGCCGGCCTCGTTGCGGGGTTCGTTGCCAGCTGCGTTGCGGGGTTCGTTGCCGGCTGCGTCGCCGGGTTCGATGTCGTGGTCGTCGCCGAACGGACCGCCGGGCCGAGTGGTGTCGTCGTTGTCCATGCCGCCAGCCTGACATCCGACGCTGAGAAGGCGCTGAGCCGCGGCTGAAGGGTTCCCGAGGAGTCGGCGGTCCGGAAGCCGGTGCTACGGCCGATCTTCCGACGCGGCCGCCTGCGGTGCGCCGCCGGGCAGCCAGAAGGTAAACAACGCGCCCCCGGTGCCCGCCCGGCCGGCGGTCACCTGCCCGCCGTGCCGGTGCGCTGCCTGCGCCACGATCGCGAGCCCCAGGCCCGACCCGGGCTGGGAGCGGGCGTCGACGGCGCGGTAGAAGCGGTCGAAGACGTGCGGCAGGTCCTCGTCGGCGATCCCGGGACCGTTGTCGGCGATGGTCAGCGCGCCGTCGGCGAGCCGCACCCGGATGGTGCCGCCCGCCGGGCTCCACTTCGCCGCGTTGTCGAGCAGGTTGGTCGCTGCCCGCTCCAGCGCGGCGCGGTCGCCGACGACGGTCCAGGACGCCAGCGTGATGTCGAAGGAGATGGCCGGGGCCCGCCGGCGTACCCGATCGACGGCGTGCTGGACGACATCGGCGAGGTCGAGCTGCTCCACCGATGCCGCCGGCGAATCGGTGCGCGCCAGCTCGACCAGGTCGCCGACGAGCGCCGCCATCTCCGCCAGCTGGGCACGGACGTCGGCGAGCAGTTCGTCGTGGTCGCGTGGGTCGAGCCGCCGCGCGTCCGGGCGGGCGGCCTGGGCCAGCAGGTCGAAGTTGGTGCGCAGGCTGGTGAGCGGGGTTCGCAGTTCGTGCCCGGCGTCGGCGATCAGTTGCCGCTGGCGCTCCCGCGACTGGTTCAGTGCCTGCAGCATCGCGTTGAAACTGAGGGTCAGCCTGGCGAGCTCGTCGCCGCCGTTGACCCGGATCGGGGTGAGGTCGTCGGTGCGCGCGATGTGCTCGGTCGCCGCGGTGAGGCGCTCGACCGGGCGCAGCCCCTGCCGGGCGACGCCGAGCCCCGCGCTGGCCGCGACGACGATGCCGCCGAGGCCGACGATGCCCATGACCAGCGCCATCCGAGCCAGCTCGCGGTCGGTGTCGGTGGTGGCCTGGGCCAAGATGAACGCCTCGCCGGGCCCGATGGGGAGCGCGATGACGCGGTAGGACACACCCCGACTGCCGGCCGTGCGCAGCGAACCGGCCGCCTGCCCGGCGGCGACCGCAATCTCCGGTGCTCCATACGGTGGCACCTGGGTGGGCACGGAGGATATCGACGGCGTCCCCGAGGAACGATTCGTTTGCAGTACCGCCGGTCGCACGTCCGCTCCGAGCGCGAGAATCGCCGCGGCCAGCTGCCCCTGCTGATCGCCCGACGACGGTCCGGCGAGCCGATCGAGCAGGTAGGGCACGTGGGCGTCGACCGCCGCCTGCGCGCGTTGGTGCAGGGCCGTATCGAGGCGCTGCCGCAGCTCGTGACGCACGGTGAGGTACGCCGCCAGCGCCGCCAACGCGACCGCGAACCCGACGGCGACGGCCACCAGCACGCCGATGCGGGTCCGCAGGCTGCGCCGGTGCAGCGACAGCCGGACCCGCCGCGGCACGCTCTCGCGGGCCATCGCGTCGGCGCGCCCGGATCCGAGCAGTGCGGGTCGGCTCACACTCACGGAGGCGTCTCGCGCAGCGCGTAGCCGATGCCGCGCACAGTATGGATCAGCCGGGGTTCGCCCTGCGCCTCCGTCTTACGCCGGAGGTATCCGACGTAGACCTCGAGGGAGTTCTCGGTCGTCGGAAAGTCATAGCCCCATACCTCGGAGAGGATGCGCGCGCGGGTGAGCACATTGCGCGGGTTGTGGATCAGCAGCTCCAGCAGCGCGAACTCCGTGCGGGTCAACCGGATCGGCCGGTCGCCGCGGCACACCTCACGGGTGGCGGGGTCCAGGCTCAGGTCGGCGAACTGTAGCCGCGGCTGCTCAGCCTCGCCCGGCGCGGCACCGGGCTGGACCCGGCGCAGCAGCGCCCGCAGCCGGGCCAGCAGCTCCTCCAGGGCGAACGGCTTGGGCAGGTAGTCATCGGCGCCGGCCTCCAGTCCGGCGACCCGATCCGGCACGGACTCGCGGGCGGTGAGCATCAGAATGGGCAGGTCGTCGCCGGCCTGGCGCAACCTGCGGGCGGTCTGCAGCCCGTCCAGGCGCGGCATCATCACGTCGAGCACCAGCGCGTCCGGGCGGCGCACGGCGATGGCGTCCAGCGCCTCGATCCCGTTGGTCGCGATGTCGACGTCGTAGCCGTTGAACGACAGGGACCGGCGCAGTGACTCGCGCACCGGCCGATCGTCGTCGACCACCAACACCCGCATCGGCCCAGTGTGCCGCGCCCGGCTGAGGAGCGCTTGAGAGGTTGTGCCGCTCAGCCCGCCGGCGAGGTGCGTTCGCGGGTCGCGAAGTACAACCGCGCCGTAGCGACGGTCGCAAGGGTGGCTCCGAGCATGTGTACGCCGACCAGGACCGCCGGCACCTGGGTGAAGTACTGCACGTAGCCCACCGTCGCCTGCAGCACGATCACGGCGCCGAGAACCCAGCCGCGCCGCTGCGTCTGCCGGGGGGCTCCGGTCGCCCTGAGTCCGAGGATGAGTGCGACCACCAGGCCTGAGTAGAGAAACACCAGGTCGGCGTGGAACTGCGTGACCACCGCCGGATCCCAGCTGAGGCGGCGGGTGCCCGGATCGCCTGCGTGTGGGCCGGTCGCGGTGACCAGGGTGCCGACGAGCTCCACGGCGGCCACCACGACGACGAGCAGCCTGATCCCGATCCGCAGCTCGGGGCGTACGACCGGCCGCACCGGTTCATCGCCCTCGACGCTGCGCTGGTGCAGCCAGACAGCGGCGTACACGAGCACCATCGACAGCAGGAAGTGCGGGGCGACCACGAGGGGGTTGAGCTTGTCGCGCACGGTGATCCCGCCGAGCACGGCCTGCACGACGATCCCGACCGGGAGCAGGGCCGCGATCCGGAGCAGCTCGCGCCGCCGCGAGGACCGCCAGGCCGCGATCAGGCAGGCGAGCGCTGTCGCGAAGACGAGGAAGCCGAGCAGCCTGTTGCCGAATTCGATGGCCTGGTGACCTGCGCCGTCGGAGTTGGCGCCGCCGGGCAACAGTCGCCCGTCGGTGCAGTCCGGCCAGGTCGGGCAGCCGAGTCCGGAGTTGGACAGTCGCACGGCGCCGCCGGTTACCACGATGCCGGCATTGGCGATGATCGCCGCGATCGCCGACCCACGCAGGAAGGCAGGGTTCTGCAGGCGCCGGTCGGCAGCCGCGACAGGTCTGCCGCGGCGGACGGGCACCACGGTCGACGGCACGTGACGATGGTAGGCGGCGGCGAGCCCGCGGGTCCGGTCAGTCCCAGCGGAAGAACCGGGCCGCCGCCGTCAGGCTCACGATCGCCCATCCGGCGAGGGTCAGCCAGTCGTGCGCCGGTACGCCGTGCCCGTCGCGCAGGACGGCCCGCAGTCCGTGCGCGAGGGCCGCGGTGGGCAGGTACCCGAGCACGGCCGCCGCCGTTCCGGGGAATTTCGACAGCGGGAAGACGACGCCGCCGCAGAACAGCAGCAGGAACCACACCACGTTGGCGACCGCGAGCGTCGCCTCGGCCCGCAGGCTGCCGGCGATCAGTAGAGCCAGCCCGGCGAATGCCGCCGTACCCAGGATGACCAGGCCGGCCACCGGGAGAGGCGAGCCGTGCGGATGCCATCCGACGGCCAGCCCGACGAGTGCGATGACCGCGATCTGCACCACCTCGACGCACGCGACGGCACCGGTCTTGCCGATCAGCAGGGCGGATCGCGGCAGCGCGGTCACGGCGAGCCGGCGCAGCACGCCGTACTTCCGCTCGAAACCGGTGGCGATCGCCTGGCCGGTGAACGCCGCTGACATGACCGCCAGCGCCAGGACGCCCGGCACGAGGAAGCCGGCCCGCGATCCGCCGCCGGTCTCGATGATCGGCTGGCTGACCAGAACGACGGTCAGCAGGATCGGGATGATGAGATTGAGTAGCAGCTGTTCGCCGTTGCGCATCGTGAGCCGGAGCTCCAGCAGCAGCTGGGCGGCGACCATCCGGGGATAGGACGCCGCACCGGGCCGCGGCGCGAGCGCGCCGGGTCTGAGCAGCCCGTTCGTGCTCACGCCGCCTCCGCGGTAGAACATGCGTCGGCGGTGCTCACGCGGACCGCCCGTGGTCGGTCAGGGCCAGGAAGACGTCCTCGAGAGTGCGGCGGCTCACCCGCAGGTCCTCGATCAGCAGGTCCTGCCGGGCGCACTCCGCGGTGACCGCGGCGATGAGCGCCGGATCCGGCGCGGCGTGGACGACGTAGCCGCCGCCGGGCTCCGTCGTCACCGCCGGACGGCCGGGCCACCTGGATACGGCGGCCGTCATCGACGCCACGTCGAGGCTTCCGGCGGTCCGGAACCGTAACCCGCCGCCCGCCGCCCGCCGGGTCAGCTCATCGGGGGTGCCGCGGGCGACGGTCTGGCCCCGGTCGATGACGACGACCTGGTCGGCGAGGCGCTCGGCCTCGTCCATGTGGTGGGTCGTCAGGACCACGCTCCCGCCGTCGCGGCGGAGCGCCGCCACGACCTCCCAGGTCGTCCGCCGGGCGGCCGGATCCAGCCCCGCCGTCGGCTCGTCGAGGAACACCAGTTCTGGCCGCGCGACGAGCGCCATCGCGAGGGAGAGGCGCTGCCGTTCCCCGCCGGACAGCCGCCGGTACGACGTCCGCCACACCTTCATCAGGCCCAGCGCGTCGGCGAGCACATCGACGTCCAGCGGCTCGCGGGCGTAGGCCGCGGCAAGCGTCAGCAGCTCGCCGGCGCGGGCGCCGGGGTAGCCGCCGCCGTCCTGTGGCATCGCCCCGACCCGGGGCCGCAGCGCCCGCGCGTCCCGCGCCGGGTCAAGGCCGAGTACCCGCACCACACCGGCGTCGGCAATTCGCACCCCGCAACAGATCTCGACGGTGCTCGTCTTGCCCGCGCCGTTCGGACCGAGGAGCGCGAGAACGGTGCCTCTCGGCATCGCGAGCGACAGCCCGTCGACGGCGGTCATCGAACCGTAGCGCTTGACCAGCCCGTCGATCTGCAGGGCAGCGGTCGCGGCGGTCGGCACGTAGGTGACAATAGGTGCCCGACCGGCGCCGACCGGGCACGGCCGGCGACCGGCCCACCGTGTGGGTGGGCTGACTGACCGTCGCCCCGGCGTGTCTGCGCTGCTGCATTTGCTCTGACGCTCGATAAACGACACACTGGTGTTGTGAAATTCGGTGCACCGGTTCAGCTCGCCGCGACAGCGGTGCGGCGCCCGGCTGCCCACCGGACGGCGATGCAGCCCGGTGACCCGCGCGGGGAGTCCGACGGCCCGACGCGCGACGCGGTCGCCCGGCTGCTGCTCGAGCATGGCCCACAGACCGCCGCCACGGTGTCCGCCCGCCTGGATCTGAGCTGCACGGCGATCCGCCGCCACCTCGACACCCTCGTCGCCGACGGTGTCGTCATCGCCCGCGAGCAGCTCCCGCTGGCCGGGCGCGGTCGCGGGCGGGGCCGGCCGGCGCGGGTCTTCGCACTCACCGAACGCGGCCGGGAGATGTTCCCGCACGCCTACGACGACCTGGCCGTCGACGCGTTGCGCTTCCTCGCCGCGGCGGGCGGCGGGCAGGCCGTCGCGGCGTTCGCCGAGCAACGCGTCGCCGCACTCGAGTCGCGCCACCGTGATCGGCTCGCGGCCGAGCAGACCCGGCCGCAGCGCGTTGCCACGGTTGCCGCGATCCTCAGCGACGAGGGATTCGCGGCGTCGGCGCAGTCCGTCGGCAGCGGCGAGCAGCTGTGTCAGCATCACTGCCCGGTGGCCCACGTGGCCGCTGAATTCCCCGAGTTGTGCGCGGCCGAAACCCGCGCCCTGTCGCGGCTGCTCGGGACCCACGTGCAACGCCTGGCCACCATCGCCCACGGCGACGGCGTGTGTACGACGTTCGTCCCGCGGGCCACCGCGACGTCCACGACATCCCATCCGTCCGTCGTACCGGAACCAAGCACCCCCACTGGGAGGAAGCACATATGACGACCGCACCGGAGATCGCGCCCGCCCCCGTGCTCACGCAGGACGAGCAGATCGACTCCCTCGGCCGGTACAAGTTCGGCTGGGCCGACTCCGACGTCGCCGGCGCCGCCGCCCGCCGGGGCCTGTCCGAGGACGTCGTCCGGGACATCTCGGGCAAGAAGTCCGAGCCCGCGTGGATGCTCGAGCGCCGCCTGCGCGGCCTGAAACTCTTCGGCAAGAAGCCGATGCCCAACTGGGGCGCGGACCTGTCCGGGATCCACTTCGACACGATCAAGTACTTCGTGCGGTCGACGGAGAAGCAGGCCGCCACCTGGGAGGACCTGCCGGCCGACATCAAGAGCACCTACGACAAGCTCGGCATCCCGGAGGCGGAGAAGCAGCGGCTGATCTCCGGCGTCGCCGCTCAGTACGAGTCCGAGGTCGTCTACCACCAGATCCAGCAGGAGCTGGAGGACCAGGGCGTCATCTTCATGGACACCGATACCGCCCTGCGCGAGCACGAGGACATCTTCCGCGAGTATTTCTGTTCGGTGATCCCGGCCGGTGACAACAAGTTCGCCGCCCTCAACACCGCGGTGTGGTCCGGCGGGTCGTTCATCTATGTCCCCAAGGGCGTGCACGTCGAAATCCCGCTGCAGGCCTACTTCCGCATCAACACCGAGAACATGGGCCAGTTCGAGCGGACCCTCATCATCGTCGACGAGGACGCCTACGTGCACTACGTCGAGGGCTGCACGGCGCCGATCTACAAGAGCGACTCGCTGCACTCCGCGGTCGTGGAGATCATCGTGAAGAAGGGCGCCCGCTGCCGCTACACGACGATCCAGAACTGGTCGACCAACGTCTACAACCTGGTCACCAAGCGCGCCGTCGCCCATGAGGGCGCCACCATGGAGTGGATCGACGGCAACCTCGGCTCCAAGGTGACGATGAAGTACCCAGCCGTGTGGCTGCTCGGCGAGCACGCCCGCGGCGAGACCATGTCGGTCGCCTTCGCCGGCGAGGGTCAGCACCAGGACGCCGGCGCCAAGATGGTGCACGTCGCCCCCAACACGTCCTCGACGATCATTTCCAAGTCGGTGGCGCGTGGCGGCGGCCGCACCTCCTACCGCGGCCTCGTGCAGGTCGAGCCCGGCGCCGCCGGATCGAAGTCCACCGTCAAGTGTGATGCGCTGCTGGTCGACACGATCAGCCGCTCGGACACCTACCCCTACGTCGACGTCCGCGAGGACGACGTGTCGATGGGCCACGAGGCGACGGTGTCGAAGGTGTCGGAGGACCAGCTCTTCTACCTGATGAGCCGGGGGATGACAGAGGACGAGTCGATGGCGATGATCGTCCGCGGCTTCATCGAGCCGATCGCCCGTGAGCTGCCGATGGAATACGCCCTCGAGCTCAACCGGCTGATCGAGCTGCAGATGGAAGGAGCCGTCGGCTAGTGGCGACACTCGTCAACGATGATGTGACCATCTCGCCGACCGGCGGTCCAGCCGAGCGGTTCACCTCGCGCGATCCCGAGGCATTCGAGATCCCCACCGGCCGCGACGAGAGCTGGCGATTCTCCCCGGTCGACCGGATCCGCCGGTTCTTCACCGCCTTCGAGCCCGACGGCGTCACCGAGGCCGACAACGTCGTTCCCGCCGGGGCACACGTCGACGCGGTCGAGCCGTCCTCGGTGCCCGCCTTCGGCTCGGTGCTCGAGCCGGTCGATCGCGTCAGCGCGCTCGTCATGACCCACGCCACCCAGGGGCTGCATGTTCGGGTCGACGCCGGCGCCGAGCTCGACGCGCCGATCATCCTGCGGCGTAAGGGAATCAGCGGCTCATCATACGTTCACCACATCGTGGAGGCCGGCGCCGGCTCCCGTGCGACGATCATCATCGACCCCGTCGGGAACTTTCCAACCGCCGCCCACGTCGAGGTCATCGTCGGCGACAGCGCGTCGTTGTCGGTCG
>JBPCOR010000140.1:0-3571 GCA_051000035.1 Mycobacteriales bacterium
GGCCACCATCGAGCGGGCCCGGCAGCGGGTTGGCGCGTCCGCCGCGATGCCGGTGCCGGACGCGGTCGCCCGCGCGCGCACGGTGCTCTCCGCGCGCACGCCGGTCTCCTGATCGCGATGCCGACGACGGACCGGCCGCGGCGCCGTGTGTGCGCGGGCCGGTCAGGTCTCCTTGACGGCGATCATCTCCACGGCGTGCGCGACGTCCTCGAGAGCGTCGGCGGCGCCCTCGAGCTGATCGGCGATCTCCTTGAGTTTCAGCACGGTGAGCGCGTCGAAGTCGCCGCCGAAGAGCCGGGACAGCAACCGTCGGTAGAGCTTGTCGGCCTCGTTCTCGATCCGGTTGACCTCGATCCAGAACGGCTCCAGGTCGCGCGCGGACTTAAGCCGTGGCATCGCCTCGGCGGTCGTGCGGGCACCGCGCTGCAGCAGCTCGACCTGGCGGTCCATCTCCGGTGGCAGCGCGCCCACGCCGGTCAGCTCGATCAGGTCGGCGGCGGCTTCCATGGCGTCCATCACGTCGTCGAGATTGCCGGCCAGGCGGTAGATGTCCTCCCGGTCGAACGGCGGGACGACACTGGAGGTGAGCTGGCGGAAGATCTGGTGGGTCGTGGTGTCGCCGGCGTGCTCGCACTCGCGCAGCTCGCCGGCGAGCTCGCTGCGGTTGGCGTTCTCGTGCAGCAACCGGGCGAGCAGGTCGGCCCCGCGCACCAGGTTGTCGGCCGCCGACGTGACGAGCTCGTAGAAGCTCTCGTCCTTCGGCGTCAGGCGCAGACGCAACGTCGAGCTCCGGTCTGTGGTCGCGGGAGGGCCGGGTCCCTCTGCGGCGGGGACCGGCACCAGTGAGTCGACGTGAGTATGCCCTACCGAAACCGCGGCGTAACCGTTCCGCGGCGGGGTGCGCAGCAGCTTCGGCGGGGTGTCGCACACCGCCCGGACGGCGTCGGTCATCCTGGTGGGATGCCGGGTCGTCGTCGGTTCCTCGCCGCGCTCGCGGTCTGCCTCGCCTCGGCCGGGCTGGCGGCGTGCTCGGGCGCACCCGGAGCTGGTGACTCGGCGGCGAGTGCGGCACTGAGCACCGGTGGGGCGCACCGGTTCCCGACGCCGCACGCCCGGCCGAGCTTCACGCTCACCGACACAGCCGGCGCGGCGTACCACTTCGGGACGCGGACCGGGGGGCACCCGACGTTCCTCTACTTCGGCTACACCCGCTGCCCGGATGTCTGCCCGGCGACGATGGCCGAGCTCGGCGCGGCGCTGCGGGCGGCGTCGGCGGACGCCAAGCGCGATGCGCGGGTCGTCTTCGTCACCACCAACCCGTCGCATGACACACCGGCGGTCATCAGGCGCTGGCTCGGCAACTTCGACAGGGGCCTGCCGGTGCGCTTCATCGGGCTCACCGGCAGTCGGGCGCAGCTGACGGCGGCGCAGGTGCTGGCCGGGGTGCCGGTCGCCGACGACAATGGCCAGACGCACTCGGCCGCGACGTCGTTCTACGGATACGACGACGTGGCCCGGGTGTTCTACCTGCCGGGTGACACGCCGGCGACGATCACGGCCGGCGTCGATGCCGCGGCCGACACGAAGGGGAAGTGACCGGTGGGATCGAACAAATCCGCCCGCCAGCCGGCCCGCTCGACCCAGGGCGCTGGCAGGCAGTCGGTGCCGCCGGCCGCATCGGCCCAGCCCTCGGCAGCGGGTGGTTCGCGGAGTCGATGGCGGTCGACCGTCTCCCCGTGGATCGGCCTCGTCGCGCGGATCGTGCTCGCCGGCGTGTGGATCTTCGCCGCGGTGCAAAAGCTGCCGGATCCGGCCGGTTTCGTCCGGGCGGTCCGCGCCTACGACGTGCTGCCGGACCTGCTCGTCCGGGCGATCGGCTACGGGCTGCCGGTGCTCGAGCTCGGCATCGGCATCGTGCTGCTGCTCGGGATCGGCACCAGGGTCGCCGCCGGCATCTCCGGGCTGCTGTTCCTCGCCTTCGTGATCGGCATCATCCAGGCGTCGGCGCGTGGTGTGCAGATCGACTGCGGCTGCTTCGGCGGCGGCGGGACGCTGCGGGGCGGGCAGACGACCAGCTACACCGTGGACATTCTGCGGGACGTCGGGCTGCTCATCCTCGCCGCCTATCTGCTCGCCTTCCCGGTGTCGAGGTGGGCGCTCGATGATCTCCTCCGGCACGGTGGTCACCACGACGTGCGGGCCGAGCGGGTCGGACCCCGTCGGACCAAGGAGGCGCAGCGGCGGATGGCCGAGCTCGCCGCCAAACGTCAGCGGGAGGCGAGCCGGCGGATGGCGCTCGGATCGGGCGCCGTGGCGCTGGCGCTCGTCGTCGTGGGCTTTGCCGGGATCGGCATCCAGGCGCACGTCGCCAAGGTCGGCGGCCCGCTCCTCACACCGAGCGCCGCTGCGGACAGCGGGCTGGTCGTGGGGAAGAAGACCGCGCCGGTGACCGTCGATCTCTACGAGGACTTCATCTGCCCGGCGTGCGGTGCGTTCGAGAAGGACGCCGGCGCGACCGTGGCCAAGCTCGCCGCCAGCGGGCAGGCGAAATTCCGGTACCACATGCTCGGGTTCCTGGATCAGAACTCCACCCCGGCCGGGTACTCGACCCGGGCCGCGAACGCCGCGGCGTGCGTCTCCGACGGCGGCGCCTTCACCAGGTTCCATGCCCTGCTCTATGCGAACCAGCCGGCCGAGGGCAGCCCGGGGCTGTCGACCGCGCAGCTCTACAGCGTCGCGAAGAAGGCCGGCGCGACCGATCCGAGCCTGAAGGGCTGCATCGAGGGTGGGACGTACAAGCGATGGGTGGCGAAGATCACCGACCAGGCGTCCAAGGACGGCGTCACCCAGACGCCGACCATCCGCATCGGCGGCACGGACGTGACCGGCCCGAACGGCGCCTCGCCCGGCGCCGCGGATCTGCAGAAGGCCGTTGCCGCTGCTGCCGCGAAGGCGGCGAGGACCTCGAAGTAGGCCGCCCGGACGAGTCCGGCTACCGCCGCGGGGTTCAACGTCGCGAGATGCCGCTACGGCTCGGTGCCGATTGTGTGGCGCAATCGCCGTATTCGCGGGCAAGGAGTCGGCCCCGATGCGTCTCACCCCACCACGCCACCACCCCACCCAGCACCGAGGCCACGCCGCGTGCCGGTGGCGCCGTTCACGGTCGCACTCCACACCCAGGACAACGGGGCCATCGCACTGTCCGGCAATTCCCTGCTGACCTGCCCCGACCCGGCGCCCGGCTGCGCCAATGCCCGCGCGGGCTCCGGTTCGGGTGCCGCGCTGAACAACAACGGCTACAACATGCAATACATCGACGCGGACACCGATGCGAGCACCTATGAGTCGTCGGGCAGCGACGTCAACCTGCCGGCGGATGCAAACGGGGGCCGGCACGGGGCCGGACCGCTACGCCGCGTGGACGCTGGTCGTCGCCTACCGGTCGCCGTCGCTGCCGCTTCGGGATCTGACGATCTTCAACGGCTTCGACATCATCAACTCCGCCAGCCCGACCGACGACATCCCGATCAGCGGCTTCGTCACGCCGCCCTCCGGGGCGGTGCGGGTCCGC
>JBPCOR010000152.1:0-9462 GCA_051000035.1 Mycobacteriales bacterium
GCCGTACGCCGGACGGTGTGGACCAGCCGGGTCAGACCGGCCGAGACCTGACCGGCGGCCACCTGCACGTCGGCAGCGTCCAGTGCCGCCTCGACGTCGTCGGGTGCGGAATCGGCGTGGTCGACCGCATCGGCCGGCGCCTCGCTCGCCCGGCGGTGCAGCTGCACGCCGCGCAACATCGCCGTCGCCGTCGCGTCCGCGGGCGCCTGCGCGACCAGGCCGGCGAGCGACGCCTCGGCGGCCGCGAAATCCCCGCGGTCCAGCGCCTCCTCCGCCGGCGCGAACCGGGGATCGGTCTGCGGCTGCGGCGTGCTCTCGTCCGCGTCCGGCGGCGCGGCCGCGGGATCCTGCTGCTGCGCGCGGACCGCGTCGAGCAGGGCCGTGATCCAGGTGCGTACGTCGGCCTCGGGCAGGGCGCCGCTGAACTCGGCGACGAGCTGCTCGGAAAAGACGGCCTTGACCGCCGGGATGCTCTGCACCCGCAGCGCCTGGGCCAGCGTCGGACTCGCGTCGACGTCGATCTTCGCCAGCACCCACGCGCCGGCTCCCTCGGCGGCCAGCTTCTCCAGCACCGGGCTCAGCGCCTTGCACGGCTCGCACCACGTCGCCCACAGGTCCAGGATCACCGGCACCTGCAGCGAGCGGTCCAGCACGTCGGACTGGAACGTCTCCTCGGTGACGTCCACGACGAGACCGTCGGGGACACCGCCGGCCACACCCCCGGGCGCGGCCCGGGACGGCGCCCGGTTGCGGGCTTCTGCTCGTGCCTTCACGGCCGCCAGATCGACGGCACCGGCAAGGGCTCCGGACAGCTGCTGCGTCGCTCGCGGGTCACCTGGTCGCATGGTTCGATTCTGCCGTAACCGCTCCGCCGGCGCTCGCTCGGCCGTCGCGCGCCGCCCGCACCCGCGCCTGACGCCTGGCGAGCAGCAGGTGACCGACGGCGGCGAGCCCGGGACCACCGTTAGTGCGGCAGGCCCCCGATGACCTTCACGCCGTGCGCGTAGCTGACGTAGGCCTTGTTCGTGACCGGGTTGATGTCCACGTCGACCGCGTATTGACCGAAGCCGACACTCGCCGTCACCTGGTTCGTGCGGCCGTTGATAACAGAAACCCTGCCGGCGCCTCCGGCGAGGACCGTGTCGGTCAGCGGGTTGACCGCGAGAGCTCCTGGACCGTCGCCAAGCCGGATGGTAGCGGCCACCGTGTTCGTGCGGCCATTGACGACCGACACGGTGTGCTGGAAAGCATCGGCGACATAGATGGTGTTCGTACGTGGACTCGGGGCGCCGAGCCCGTCGCCAGACCGCCAGCAGCGGCCCCGGCCGAGGTAGTCGAGCCGAGCGTGGCGGTGGTGGCGCAGACCAGTGCGGTCAGGACGACACGGCCACGACGGGACGGACCAATGGTGCGCATGATCACGACGACTCCTCCGACCCACGGGTCAGCACCCATACGGGTCACTCACATGGGTGGACGCTACGCGCGTGATGGCCCTTGCCGCTCGGCGAATTGAGATCGCGGCAGAACCGGGGGACGCGCTGGGTCAAGCGATGCCAGGTCAGAGCCGCCGCCGCCAGGTCAGAAGCGCGGCGGCTCGGTGTAGGCGCCCCACTCCTCGCGCAGTACCCCGCAGATCTCCCCCAGCGTCGCCTCGGCGCGGGCGGCGGCGAGCATCGGCTCGACCAGGTTGCCGTCGCCGCGGGCGACGTCGACCATCCGGCGCAACGAGGTCGTCACGGCTTCGTCGTCGCGGTCGGCCCGGCGGGCGGCAAGGATCCGGACCTGCTCGCGCTCCACCTCGTGGCTGATCCGCAGGATCTCCAGTGGCTCGTCGATGGAAGTCTCCTGCACGTTGACGCCGACGACCCGCTTGTCGCCCTTCTCCAGCTTCTGCTGGTAGCTGAACGCTGCCTCGGCGATCTCGCCGGTGAACCAGCCGTTCTCGATGCCGCGCAGCAGCCCCGACATCATCGAGCCGTCGTCGCTCATCGCCTTGATCCGGGCGAAGATCTCCTCGGCCTGCCGCTCCATCTCGTCGGTCAGTGCCTCGACGTACCACGAGCCACCGAGCGGGTCGGCGACATTCATGACACCGGTCTCCTCGGCGATGACGTGCTGGGTGCGCAGTGCGATCTGGGCCGCGCGCTCGCTCGGCAGCGCCAGCACCTCGTCCAGTGCGTTGGTGTGCAGGGAGTTCGTGCCGCCGAGGACCGCGGCCAGGGCTTCCACCGCGGTGCGCACGACGTTGTTGTCGGGCTGCTGCGCGGTGAGCGAGACGCCCGCCGTCTGGGTGTGAAAGCGCAGCCATTGGGCGCGTTCGGTCGTGGCGCCGTAGACGTCGCGCAGCCAGCGCGCCCAGATCCGGCGGGCGGCGCGAAACTTCGCGATCTCCTCGAAGAAGTCGAGGTGGGAGTCGAAGAAGAACGACAGGCCGGGCGCGAAGGTCTCGATATCGAGACCCCGGGAAAGCCCGAGCTCGACATAGCCGAAGCCGTCGGCGAGAGTAAAGGCAAGCTCCTGCGCGGCCGTCGAACCGGCCTCGCGGATGTGGTATCCGGACACCGACAACGGCTTGTATGCCGGGACATTCGCCGTGCAGTACTCCATCAGGTCGCCGATCAGGCGCAGGTGCGGCTCCGGTGCGAAGAGCCACTCCTTCTGCGCTGTGTATTCCTTGAAGATGTCGGTCTGCAGGGTGCCGTCCAATGTGGACACATCGACACCCTGCCGCTCCGCCGCGACGACGTACATGCAGAAGACCGGCACGGCGGGCCCGCTGATCGTCATCGACGTCGTGGTGTCACCGAGCGGGATCCCACCGAAGAGGATCTCCATGTCCGCGGCCGAATCGATGGCCACGCCGCAGTGCCCGACCTCGCCGAGACTGCGCTCGTCGTCGGAATCGCGGCCCATCAGGGTCGGCATGTCGAACGCGACGGACAGCCCGCCACCACCCGCACCGAGAATCATCTGGTAACGCTCGTTGGTCTGGCCGGCGTTGCCGAATCCGGCGAACTGCCGGATCGTCCACGGCCGGCCGCGGTAGCCCGTGGGGTAGAGCCCGCGGGTGTAGGGGAACTCCCCCGGCCAGCCGATCCGGTCGAAACCCTCCACCGCGTCGCCCGACGGCGGGCCGTAGACCGGCTCCACCTCCACGCCGGACAGCGTGGTGAAATCGGCGCCGCGCTTGCCGGCCCGGCCGTAGCGCGCGGCCCACCGCTCGCGCGATTCGGCGATCCTGTCAGCGTCCACGGTGCGGCTCCCGGCGGTGCGTGTGATCGAGCGGACAACCCGATCGTAGGTCGTCCCAGCAGCCGCGGGCGGCGATCCCGGTCGCGACCGTGCGCCCGTTGGTCCCGCCCGGACGCGGGTATGCCTTGGCACAATCGTGCGATGGCAGGTCAGCCCCACCCGGATCCGGCCCTGCCCCGACTGCTCGACGCGGTCCGCCGGATCGGCAAGCTGACGGCGGGTCGGGTCGCGACCGGCCGCACGCACCAGGACGCCGATGACCTGCTCGGCACGATCGATACCGACGACGCGATCGGGTTCGATCCGGTACCGCTGCTGCACCGGCTGCACCGCAGCGGGGGGAAGATCGTGGTCATCGGGCAGGTCGCGGGCATCATGCACGGATCGGCGGAGCTGACCGGAGATCTCGACCTACTGTGGGACGGCGCGGCAGCACAGGCGACTGCCCTCGCCACCGCGTTCGCAGCGGTCGACGCCCGGCTCCGCGACGACGACGGCCGGCCGCTGCCCTGCGACGCGGCGGCATTCCGGCTGCCGAAGGTCATCTTCGACTCGCCGGCGGCCAGCGGCGACTGCTGTACACCGTCGCTGCCGTGGGGCGACCTGCCGATTGCCGACTTCATCGCGCGGTGCGCCGTCGCCACGTCCGGCGACGGCTTCGCGGTCGACTACCTGCGTCGCGACGACCTGATCCGGATGCGCCGGGCGGCCGGACGGCCCAAGGACCTCCGCCGTGCCGAGGAGCTGGAGCGCCTGCCGCGCATCGGGCAGCGCCCGCGAGAGTGCAGATGACGCACTTTTCGCGGCGGGCAACCGTGCGTTGTCCGCGCTCTCGGCGGGATCGGGTCACGCACGCTACGGACGTCACGGGACCGGATGGCCGGCCGCGGGTTGCCGCCGTGGCCCCGCACTCGGTACGCCGGTGAGAAAGTCGTGCACGGCCGCGACGATCAGCCGATCACGCCCACGCGGCGAGTGGCCCTGCCCCTCCAGCCAGACAGTCGTGACCGGCCCGGGTATCGCCGTGCACGCAGCCTCGAATTCGGCCGGGCTGCCGAACGGATCGCGGGTGCCGCAGACGAAGAGGCACGGCAGCGACAGGGCGGCGAAGTGCTCGGTCCGCAGCCTCTCCGGCCGCCCGGGCGGGTGCAGGGGGTAGCTGAGCAGCACGAGTGCCGCGGCCGGTTGGCCGGCGGCGACGGCCATCGAGCACATCCGGCCGCCCATCGAGCGGCCACCGATCGCGATCGCGGCGGGATCGACCCGGAGTTCCGCGGCGAAATCCGCCGCGACCCGGCGTACGGCGTCGATCAGTTCCGGAGCCCGGTCCGGGATCTTGCGGCCGGCGAGACGGTACGGGAAATCCATCCGGCGCACCGGCAGCGGCGCCAGCCCGTCCGCGACGGCGACCAGCCCGGCCTGGCTGCTGTCGGCACCCGCCCCGGGAGCGAGCAGGAGGCCGCCCAGCCGCGGCGCGGCGGTGCGTCGCGGGCGGTATGTCACGGCCCCGGTGCCCCGGTGAGGGGGCCCAGCAGCTCAGCGGCGGCGGAGGAGGGGTCGCTTTCGCCCGCGACGACCCGCTCGGCGAGCGCTGGCAGCGCCGACTGGCCGCGCAGCGCCGCCGTGCGCCGGCGAAGCGCGCCGGCGGCAAGCGCCTCGATCTCGCCTGCCGCCCGGGCAGCGCGGCGCCGGGTGAGCTCGTCGGTGCTCGCCAGCCAGTCCCGGTGCCGCTCGACGGCGCCGAGGACGTCGTCGGCGCCCTGGCCGCGGGAGGCGACGGTCGTCACGATCGGCGGCCGCCAGGCACCAGCCGCGGAGTGCCGGCCACCGAGGGACAGCATGTAGCGCAGATCCCGGACGGTCTGCTCGGCGCCGTCACGGTCGGCCTTGTTGACCACGAACACGTCGGCGACCTCCAGGATGCCGGCCTTCGCCGCCTGGATGCCGTCACCCATGCCGGGCGCAAGCAGCACCAGCGTCGTGTCGGCGGTCGAGGCCACGTCGACCTCCGCCTGACCGACGCCGACCGTCTCGACCAGCACGACATCGCAGCCCGCGGCGTCCAGGACCCGGATCGCCTGCGGTGTCGCGGCGGCCATCCCGCCGAGGTGACCGCGCGAGGCCATCGACCGGATGAAGACACCGGGATCGGTCGCGTGCTCCTGCATCCGGACCCGGTCACCGAGCAGCGCGCCGCCGGAAAACGGCGACGAGGGATCCACGGCCAGCACGCCGACCCGCCGGTGCGCCGCTCGCAGGGCGGTGACGAGCATCGTGGTCGACGTCGACTTGCCGACGCCCGGCGAGCCGGTGATGCCCACCACCTGGGCCCGACCGGCGTACGGCGCGAGCCCGGCCGCGAGCTCCCGCAGCACCGAGCGACGCTCGCCGGAGCGAGCAATGCTGCCCGGGCGGGCGTTCTCGATCAACGAGATCGCCCGGGCGACCGCACGGGCCTCGCCACGCCGGATGCGCTCGACCAACTCGGCCGGATCGACCGGCCGGCTCACCCGGCTGTCACGCTCGGCGGTGCGGGCACCGTGAGGATCAGCGCGGCACCCTGACCGCCGCCACCGCACAGCCCCGCGACGCCGACCCCGCCGCCGCGGCGGCGTAGCTCGAGGGCGAGATGCAGCGCGATCCGCGCGCCGCTCATGCCGATCGGGTGGCCAAGGGCGATGGCGCCGCCGTTGACATTGACCCGCTCGCCGTCGATGCCGAGGTCACGCATCGACTGGATCGCGACCGAGGCGAACGCCTCGTTGATCTCGATCAGGTCGACGTCACCGATCACCATGCCCGCCTTGGACAACGCGTGGTTGATGGCGTTCGACGGCTGGGACTGCAGCGAGTTGTCCGGGCCGGCGACATTGCCGTGGGTGCCGATCCGGGCAAGCGGCGTCAGGCCGAGCGAGGCCGCCTTCGCCGCCGACATCACCACCACCGCGCAGGCACCGTCGGAGATCTGCGACGCCGAGCCGGCCGTGATGGTGCCCCCCTGGGCGAATGCCGGGCGCAGCTTGTCGAGCGACTCGGCGGTCGTGTCGGCCCGGATGCCCTCGTCGTCGGCGAAGTCGATCGGGTCGCCGCGTCGCCGCGGGATCTGCACCGGGGCGATCTCGTCGTCGAAGATGCCGTTCTTGGCGGCCGCCGCGGCACGCTGGTGCGACTGGGCGGCGAAAGCGTCCTGCTCGTCGCGGCTGATGCCGAGCTTGGCGTTGTAGCGCTCGGTCGACTCGCCCATCGCGACGTGGTCGAAGGCGTCGGTGAGACCATCGTGCGCCATCGCGTCGAGGACCTCGATCGAGCCGTACCTGTATCCCCGCCGCGAGTTCGGCAACAGGTGCGGGGCGCCGGTCATCGACTCCATCCCACCGGCGACGACCACCTCGCACTCGCCGGCCCGGATCAGCTGGTCGGCGAGCGCGATCGCGTCCAGCCCGGACAGGCAGACCTTGTTGATCGTCACCGACGGCACGCTCATCGGGATGCCGGCCGCGACCGAGGCCTGCCGCGACGGGACCTGCCCGGCCCCGGCCTGCAGCACCTGGCCCATGATCACGTAGTCGACCTGCTCGCCGGTGACGCCGGATTTCGCCAGCGCCGCCCTGATCGCGTGCGCGCCGAGCTGCGGGGCGGTGAAATCGGCCAGCGAGCCGAGCAGCCGGCCGATCGGCGTACGAGCACCATCGACGATGACAGAGCCGGGCATGGGCGATCTCCTCACTCAGTACTCAAGGTGGTGGTCCGCCGAGGATACCGAGCAGCACGGACGGTCGCGTGTGCTCGCGGTCACGCTCCGCGGCATGGCCTGCGGGGTACGGTGCCTTGCGTGTTCACCCGCGTCGACCACGTCGGCATTGCCGTCCCCGATCTGGAAGCCGCGGTCGAGTTCTACCGGACGACGTTCGAGATGCGGGTCGTCCACGAGGAGACCAACGAGGAGCAGGGCGTCCGCGAGGTGATGCTGCTGCCCGCGGATGGTGACCCGGCGGGTCCGCAGATCCAGCTGCTCGCGCCGCTGCGGGCGGATTCCCCGGTCGGCCGCTTCCTGGACCGGCACGGTCCGGGCATCCAGCAGATCGCCTACACCGTCGACGACATCGACGCGGTGTCGGCGACCCTGCGCGAGCGCGGCCTGCGCGTGCTCCTCGACCGGCCGCAGCCCGGCACCGCCGGCTCCCGGGTGAATTTCGTGCATCCGAAGGACGCGGGCGGCGTCCTCGTCGAGCTCGTCGAGCCGGCGCGACGCGACGCGGCCGATTAGGCCGGCTCGCCATCGACGGTCCGGGGCGGGTGTCTGCGACCATGTATCCCATGTCCGACCTGGTCCCGATGCAGCATCCGGCGAGCTCGTTCGACATCGTCATGCGCGGATACGACCGCGCCCAGGTCGAGGAGCACCTAGACCGCCTCGACGCCGACCTGCGGATCGCAGCGGCCGACCGCGATGCGGCGGCGGCCCGGTCGGCGGATCTGGCCAGCCAGCTGGCCTCGACGCACGGCGAGATCGAGTCGCTGCGAGCGAAGCTCGAGCAGACCGGCCTGCCGACGTACGAACGGATGGGCGAGCGGATCGCCGGGATGCTGACGATGGCCGAGGCCGAGGGCGACGACATCCGCCGCAAGGCACACGAGGACACGGCGGCGCTGCGCGCGGAGCGGGCAACGCTCGAGCAGGAGATCAGCTCGGCGCGCGCCGCTGCCGCCCGCGAGCAGGAAGATCTCACCAACCGGACCCGGCACGAACGCGAGCAGCTGGAGAACGCCGCGCGCACCCGCGCCGCGTCGCTCATCGCCGACGCCGACCGCAAGACGACATTGACCGCCAGGGCCGCCGAGCAACGAGCCGCTCAGATCACCGAAGCCGCCGGCGTGCAGGCAGCGGCCGTCGAGACGGCGGCCGGGTCGCGGGCCGCCGAGCTGACGGCGCAGGCCGAGCAGCACGCCAGCCAGGTCACCGCCGAGGCGGACCAGTACGCCGCCCAGACCAGGACCACCGCCGAGCAGTACGCCGCGGTAACGCGATCAGCGGTCGAGACCGAGCGCGAGCAGGCCGACGCCGCCCGTCAGCGCGCCGAGGAGGAGGCGGCGGCAACCCTCGCCGCCACGGACGCGCGCGCCGTCGCGGCCCGGCACGAAGCCGACGAAGACTTCCTGATCACGCTCAACGCGCGGCGCGCGGAGGAGGCCGACGCCGACCGGGCCCGGCACACCCGATCCGTCGAGGACGCGCACGACCGGATCGCGGCCGCCACCGCGCAGGCCCAGCAGATGGTCGACGAGGCACAGGCCCAAGTCGATGACATGACCCGGTTGCGATCGCACATCCTCGGTCAGCTGCGCGCGCTGCGCGACCTGATCGACGGTATGCCTGCGCTGGCCGGGATCGGCGCCGACGAGTAGACCGTGGCGAGCGATGATCGCGACGCCGCGCCTGACCACGATGCGCCCGACGATCATGCGGCCGCCACCGATGCTGGGACCGGCGATACCGGGGCCGATGACCGGCGTCGTCGGATTCGGCAAGGCGGTCGCGAGCGCCATCTTCAACACCCTTACCGTGGTGAACCTGACGCTCTACTTCTGTCGTCGTTAACCGGATCAAGACGACGATCTACGGCCTGGTCCCGAAGTCAGGGCGGCGGCGGGTCAGCCTGCTCGGCGATGAGATCCTGTCCCGCGTCGGTGGGTAAGTCGGCGACGCGTTCACCACCGCATTGATCGCCGGGAGCACGTCGCTGATCTGGCTCTACGCCTGGGGCGTTCCCTATCCGCTGGCCCTCGCGCTGATCGTCACCATCACCGACATCATCCCGCTGATCGGGGCCACGATCCGCGCAGTCATCGCCAGTGCCACAGCGTTTTTCGTCTCGATCCCGGTCGGAATCGCCACCGCCGTCTTCTACCTTGCCTACCAGCAGATCGAAAATTACCTCATCTATCCGCGGGTGATGAACAAGACGGTGGACGTCAACCCCGCGGCCGCCATCGTCGGCGTGCTGATCGGGGGCGCGATATTCGGCGTGGTCGGCGCTTTGCTGTCCATTCCGGTGACCGCGGCGATCGCGCTGACCCTGCGCGAGGTGATCGCCTTGCGTCGGGATCAGGCCTGATCCTGCGCCCGGGCCAGACGTCGGTCGGGGCCAGTCGTCCGTCAGCCGCCGGGCGGCGGCACGATGTCGTCCAGGGCGGCGAGATCGTCCT
>JBPCOR010000154.1:0-5455 GCA_051000035.1 Mycobacteriales bacterium
CCCCACGCATCGCGGCCGCCCGCAAGCTCACCAGGCGGGACGGCCGCGATGCGGCGGACGCCTTCCTGGCCGAGGGGCCCCAGGCGGTCCGCGAGGCGATCGCCTGCGCACCGGCGGATGTCCGCGAGCTGTTCGTCGCGGCGGCCGTCGCCGACCGGCAGGCCGACCTGATCGTCGCGGCCGCCGACGCCGGCATCCGGGTCACCGTGGCGACCGAGCGCGCCGTCGCCGGGCTCGCCGAGACCACCCACCCACAGGGCATCGTCGCCGCCTGCGCCCGCCCCGACCCGCCGCTCGCCGGCGCCATCGCCGCGGCCCGGCTGGTGGCCGTGCTCGTGGCCCCCCGCGATCCCGGCAACGCCGGCACGGTGTTGCGGTGCGCCGACGCGGCCGGCGCCGACGCGGTGATCCTGACCGGCGACGCCGTCGACGCCTACAACGGGAAATGTGTGCGGGCCGCCGCCGGCAGCCACTTCCACCTCCCGGTTGTTCGTACTCCCGATCCCGTTGCCGCGATCGGCGCGCTTCGCCGCTCGGGGTTGCAGATCCTGGCCGCCGACGCGGCCGCCGAGGCGGACCTCGACGAGCTCGCCGACGACGGGTCGCTGGCCGCGCCGACGGCGTGGCTCTTCGGCAACGAGGCGTGGGGAATCCCCGGCCCGGTCGCGGCCGCCGCGGACCGGCGGGTCCGGGTGCCGATCCACGGCCGCGCCGAGAGCCTGAACCTCGCCGCCGCGGCCGCCGTCTGCCTCTACGCGAGTGCCCGTGCCCAGCGGGCAGGTGCGCGGAAAACCCGCTCGGGAGCGACCGCACCCGCTCCCTAGACTTGTGTCCCTGGCCGACGCCGCCGCACGGCGGGTCGACTTCACCGACCCGACAGGAGCGGCGCCGCGATGTCCGCAGCGAACGACCCGTACGACCCGACGGAGGTCGCAGCGCTCGCCCCGGAGTCGCTCGACGGTGCGATCGAGGCGGCGCGGGTGGAGTTCGAGGCCGCGGCCGACCTCGACGCGCTGGCCGCGGTGCGCCCCGCGCACGTCGGTGACCGCTCGCCGGTGCGGCTGGCCAAGCGGGAGATCAGCGCGTTTCCGCCGTGGACGCGCCCCTACGCCGGCAAGCGGGTCAATGTCGCGATCGCCGCCGTCGCGGCGGCGTACGACCAACGGGCCGTCGCGCTCACCGACGAGCGGGACGCCCGGATGCTGGCCGGCGAGCGGGTCGACGTCACCCTGCCCGCCGACCGTCGCCCCGCCGGCGCACGCCACCCCATCCCGGCGATGCAGGACCGGATGGCGGACATCTTCCTGGCAATGGGCTACGACATCGCCGAGGGCCCGGAGATCGAGACCGCGTGGCACAACTTCGACGCGCTCAACACCGGCCCGGACCATCCGTCCCGGTCCCTCGCGGACACCTTCTACGTCGAGCCGGCCGGCTCCGGCGTCGTGCTGCGCGCGCAGACCTCGCCCGTCCAGATCCGCGCCATGCTCGAGCGGACCCCGCCGATCTACGTCGTGTGTCCCGGCCGGGTATTCCGCCCCGACGAGCCGGACGCGACGCACACGCCGGTGTTCCATCAGATCGAGGGGCTGGCTATCGATGCGGGCCTGTCGATGGCGCACCTGCGCGGGACCCTCGAGCACTTCGCCCGACTGCTCTTCGGGACTGACACGAGGCTGCGCTGGCGGCCGCACTTCTTCCCGTTCACCGAGCCGTCCGCGGAGCCCGACATCCTCTGCTTCGTCTGCCACGGCGAGTCCGTCGGCAACCCCGACCGGCCCTGCCGCACCTGCAAGTCCGAGGGCTGGATCGAGTGGGGCGGCTGCGGGATGGTCAACCCGCGGGTGCTACGCACCTGCGGCATCGACCCGACCGTCTACAGTGGATTCGCCTTCGGGATGGGCATCGACCGATCGGTGATGTTCCGCAACGGCCTGGCGGACATGCACGACCTGGTCGAGGGCGACGTCCGCTTCTCCGCCGCATTCACCGGACAGGCGTGATGCGCGTCGTCATGTCCTGGCTGCGGGACTACGTCGATCTGCCGCCCGCAATGACCGCCGAGCAGCTCGGTGCAGCGTTCACCCGGCTGGGGTTCGAGGTCGAGCAGATCGAATCGCCAGGCGCCGATGTCACCGGGCCCGTGGTCATCGGGCGGGTACTCGACATCGAGGAACTCACCGGATTCAACAAGCCGATCCGGTCTTGCCGAGTCGAGGTCGGGCAGGCCGCCCCGCGCGGCATCGTCTGCGGCGCCACCAACCTCGCGGTCGGTGATCTCGTCGTCGTGTCCTTGCCCGGGGCGGTGCTACCCGGCGGATTCGCGATCGCTGCCCGCCCGACCTACGGCCACCTCAGCGACGGCATGATCTGCTCTCCCCGCGAGCTCGGGCTCGGCGAGGACCACGCGGGCATCATGGTGCTGCCCGGCTCGCCGACACCGGGAGAGGACGCCATCGAGGTGCTGCACCTGCGCGACGAGGTCATCGATCTGGACGTGACACCGGATCGTGGCTACGCCGAGTCGATGCGCGGCATCGCCCGGGAGGCATCCCACGCCCTGGACCTACCCGCCCATGACCCGGCCGACCTCACCGTGCTCGCGGCCGACGACGCCGGCTGGCCCGCGCGCATCGACGACGCTACCGGCTGCGATCGCATCAGCCTGCGGACGGTAACCGGCCTCGACCCCGCGATGCCCACCCCGCTGTGGATGCGAAGCAGGCTGATCCACGCCGGCATGCGGCCGATCTCACTGGCCGTCGACGTGACGAATTACGTCATGCTCGAGATCGGCCAGCCGATGCACGCCTACGACCGCAGCCGGCTCGCCGGCGGAATCGGCGTCCGCCGGGCACGATCAGGCGAGCGTCTGACGACGCTGGAGGGCATCGACCGGCAGCTCGACCCCGACGACATGGTGGTGAGCGACGACTCCGGGCCGATCGGGCTCGGCGGCGTCATGGGCGGCGCCTCGACCGAGATCAGTGCTGCCACTGTGGACGTCGTGCTCGAAGCCGCGCATTGGGACCCACCGTCGATCGCGCGCGCCGTGCGCAGGCATCGGCTGCCGAGCGAGGCGGCCCGGCGCTTCGAGCATGGTGTCGACCCGCAGGTCGCCGGCCCGGCTCTAGCCCGGGCGGCCGCGCTGCTCGCCGAACACGGCGGAGCGACGGCCGTGACGGGTTACACGGTGGTCGGCGAACCGCCTGCGCCGCAACCGATCCGGCTGGAGCTCGACCTGCCCGGCCGGATCTCCGGGGCCGGCTACCCGGCCGAGGTCGTGATCCGGCGGCTCGAGCAGGTCGGCTGCACCGTGCGGGTCGACGGGGCCGAGGGTGCCGACGGTGCCGACGGTGCGGGCGACGTGGATCGTGCCGAGTGCGACGTGACCCCGCCATCCTGGCGCCCGGACCTGCTCGCCCCGGCCGACCTGGTGGAGGAGGTCGCGCGGCTGGAGGGCTACGACGCGATCCCGTCCATCCTGCCGACGGTTCCGCCCGGGCATGGGCGCACCGTTGTCCAGCGGCGGCGTAGTCGGGTCGCGGTCGCGCTTGCCGACAGCGGCCTCGTCGAGGTCGTGTCCTATCCGTTCATGTCGACCGGCAGCCTGACCACGCTGGGTTTCCAGCCGGCCGACCCCGCCTCGCGGGCCGTCCGGCTGCGCAATCCGCTCGCCAACACCGAGCCGCTGATGCGCACCAGCCTGCTGCCGGGACTGTTCACGGCGCTGCGCCGAAACGTCGGCCGGGGGCTGCGCGACGTTGCGGTCTTCGAGATCGGCTGCGCGTATCTGCAGCGGGCGGACCAGCCGGTGACGCCGGCCGTGCCGGTCGGCAAACGCCCGACGCCGGCGCAGATCGCGGCGCTCGATGCGGCGTTGCCCGACCAACCTTGGCACGCCGCTGCGGTCCTCGCCGGCGGACGAGATCCACGTGGCTGGTGGGGCACCGGCCGGCCGGCCGACTGGTCCGACGCGGTCGCGGCCGCGCAGGTGGCGGCGGGTGCGATGGGCGCGCAGGTCATCCCGCGCGCCGCGGCCTACGGGCCGTGGCATCCGGGCCGGTGCGCGCAGCTGCGGGTGGGGGCCCGGGTCGTCGGCCACGCCGGTGAGCTGCATCCGCGGGTGATCTCGGCCATGGACCTGCCGGCCCGGACCTGCGCGATGGAGCTGGACCTGGACGCCATCGGGTATGCCGACTCCCCGGCCGACCCACCCGCGGTGTCGGCATATCCGCCGGTGCTGCTCGACGTCGCGCTGGTCGTGGCCGCCGACACCTCGGCCGCGGACGTCGACTCCGCGCTCCGCGACGGCGCCGGCGAGCTGCTGGAATCCAGCCGGCTCTTCGACGTGTACGCCGGCGACCAGCTCGGCGCCGGTCGAAAGTCACTCGCCTACACGCTACGGCTGCGCGCACCGGACCGGACGCTCACGGCCGAGCAGGCGACCGGCACGCGGGACGCCGCGGTCGCCGAGGCGGCAAGGCGAACCGGTGCGGCGCTGCGGACCTAGAACGCGCGGTGCGGCGCTCGCGCTGGCGACGCTGCTCGCCGTGGCGGGCTCGACTCTGCCCGGCGCTACCCGGGCCGGCGCGGCCCCGTCGCTGCGCAGCCAGCAGTGGTGGATCGACTCGCTGGGGCTGCCGGCGGTGTGGCGCACGACGACCGGCGCTGGGCTCACGGTCGCCGTGCTGGACAGCGGTGTCCAAGCCGCGCTGCCCGACCTTCGCGGCGCCGTACGGCCCGGCTTCGACGTGGCGAATCCCCGCAGTGACGGGCGATCCGACACCGATCCGGCCGGGCACGGCACGTCGATGGCCGCGTTCATCGCCGGCCGCGGGCGCAGCGGCGGCATCGTCGGCGTGGCACCGTCGGCCCGGATACTGCCGGTGGTCCTCGCCGACCCGGGCGCGACGGCGACTGTGCGGGCGCTTGATCGGCTGACGGCGATGGACCGGCCGCCGCAGATCGTCAACATGTCCTTCGCCGGCGCCTCGACGTGCCCGCCCGACGTCGCGGCCGCGGTGCGCCGGGCGGTAGGCGGGGGCATGATTCTCGTCGCCGCGGCCGGCAACCAGGGCGCCCTCGGCAACCCTCCGCAGGCACCCGCCGACTGCCCCGGCGTTGTCGCCGTCGCCGCCTCCGATCGGGCCGGATCGCCGTGGCACGCTGGATCCGGCGGCGCGTACGTCGCGCTGGGGGCGCCCGGTGTCGGCCTGGTCGGCTATACGCCGGCCGGGCGGACGCAGCCGATCGACGGGTCCAGTGCGTCGGCCGCGATCGTGTCCGGCGTCCTCGCCGACCTGAGTGCGGCGTACCCGCGACTGCCCGACCGGGCGCTGGTGGCGCGGCTGTTCGCCACGGCCGACACCGGACATCCGGGCATCTCGGCGCAGCGGGGCCGCCGCAACGTCGCCTTCGGCTACGGCATCGTGGCTGCCGCGCGGGCGCTCAC
>JBPCOR010000182.1:0-8936 GCA_051000035.1 Mycobacteriales bacterium
GCCCTGAACCTGCCGGCCATCCTGCCGGGCAATCACCCGCTGCGCCTGGCGTCGCGCCGGGCATCGGCCAGCCCGGCGAACGGCTCGGGAAAGGTGCACGAGCAGGAGCAGCAGGCGCTGCTGGACCAGGCCTTCGCCCGTTAGAGCTGACCCCGGAGGCCACCGGTGTACTTCACCGACCGCGGTATCGAGGAACTGGCCGCGCGCCGCGGCGAGGACACCGTCACGCTCGGATGGCTGGCCGAGGAACTGCGCGCATTCGTCGACCACCAGCCCGATTTCGATACGGCGATCGACCGGTTCGCCACCTGGCTCGCCCGCAGGGATGACGACGAGGAGTAGCAACGGCGGCCCCTCCGGGCGGCACCGTGGCTGGCGGAATCGGGCCGTCCGAGGTAGCGATCGAATCCTGGACACGCGACGGCGACGGGCTCATACTCCCCTCAAGGCTCTTCCTGTGGTCCGGCCGAAACGGGCGAAGGCGGACGATGATGTCCTATCTTGAGTCTGCACCGCAGGTTGCGATCGGCGTGCCCCTCGCCGCCGGCTCGGTGGACAATGCACCGCGATATTGAGATCCGCGCCCGCCTCGGTGAGGCCCCGGCTTGAATACCACCAGGAAGGTGCCAGCCACCCGGGCATCGGAGCCCCCACTGCGGTTCGGCGGATCGGTGTTCCTGACGCCGCCGTGGCGTCGGGCACCATGGCTGTTACTCGGCATTCCGGTCGTGTTTGTGGCGGTGGCCGTCGCGATGGCGGTGTTGGCCGTGGCGGCCGCGTCGGGTCCGTTGTTCTTGGCATCCACGCGGACGGCCGATTTTCACGTACAGGCAGCGTCATCCTGTCCGGAAGCATCGTTGCCGGGGCTGGCTAATGTCGTGGGCTCCAATGAAGATGCGGGCGGATTCGGTGCTTCGGAGCCGCAGAGCGGTGCGGCGGTCGTGCGGGGTGATCGAGCTATCCGCGCTGCGTTGCGTCGAGCGGGGTTGCCGAGTCCATATCTGGTGCAACTCGGTATGCAGCTTGTGGTGCAGGGCGTCGCGACCGCGGCGTCGGGTGGCGTGACGTTATTCTCCCGGCCGGGTGCGTTGGCGCATGTAAAGAAGCTCACGCCGGCGGGTGGGTCGGGCGTGTGGGTGCCGGACGATGTGGCCGGCCTTCATCACATCGTGCCCGGCCAGCATTTGCAGACGGCCGTTGGCCGGGTGCGGGGGGCCGGAATCTATCGCTATCTGGGCGTCGTCGGGTTTGACGCGACGGTGTCGCTGGCGCGTTATTGGTGCACGTGGGAACCGTTGATCGTCCCGTCGCTGGAGCATGCCCCGCCGCCGCTCTTCATCACCGATCCGGGCATGCTGCGCCGGCTCGCAGGGCGCACCCCCATTCAGCCGGGAAACATCGATGCGCATTGGTACATCCCGGAGCCGGTCGGATCGATGACGGTGCCGCAGGCGACGGCGATGAACCGGCGGGCCGATGCCGTTCCGGCCGCGTTGGCGCGCCAGGGGCTGCAATTGTATTTCCCGACCGATGACCTGCACCAGATACTGCGGCGGGCCGATCGGGTCCGCAACGGTCTTCGCGGGTCGGTTGTGCCGATCGACCTGGGCGCGGTGGCCGTGGCGTTGCTGCTCGTCGCGGGCGCCGGCGCGTTCTGGACGGTGCGGCGGGCGAGGGAGCTGAGGTTGCTCGTCGCACGCGGGATCGGGCCCGCGGCGCTGGCCGGCAAGGCAATACTCGAGGTGACTCCGGCCGTGCTGGTCGGTGCCGTCGTGGGCTGGTTCGGGGCGATCGGGCTGGTCCAGGCGCTGGGCCCGGCCAGCCAGCTCGAGCCCGGCGCTCGCTGGCAGTCACTGGGCACGGTCGCCGCTGCGGTGCTCGCAGGTCTGGCGGTCGTCGCGATCGTCGCTGTCGCCGCCACCCGTGACCGCGGCCGCCGCCAGGCCGGCTGGGTCTGGCTGATTCCGTGGGAGCTGGTACTGATCGCCGCTGCAGCGATCGTGTATGCCGCGATCCGCCGGTCCGGTGCGACGGAGATCGTGCTCGGAGCGGTGCACCTCAACCCGCTGGTCCTGGCGTTCCCGCTGCTCGCGCTCACCGGGTGCCTGCTGCTGCTCGGCCGCCTCGCCCGTTTCGCTCTCCCGCTGCTGCGTCGGGTATCGAGCCGGGCCGGGCCCGCCGGTTATCTCGCGGTGCGGCGTATCACCGGCGCCCCGGCCGTCTCGATCGCCCTGGCGGTCGGTGTCGCCCTGCCCTCGGGCATCCTGGTCTACACATCGTCGATCGCCGGCTCGCTGACCGCGAACCTGCCGGCGAAGTTCGGAACATACATCGGCGCCGACCACGCCTTCCACACCCTCAACACCGCCGCCGAGACCATCGACACCGCCGGGCACGGCACGGTGGTCAGCGTCGTCAACAGCGATGCCAGCATCGGTGCCGATCAGCCCGCCGGCGTCCTCGGTGTCCAGCCGGCGAGCTTCGCTCGATTCGCCTACCACGGCGCGGAGGTTGCCGGGCTGGTCGACCGGCTCACGCCCCGCTCCGGGCAGCCCGTGCCGGCGCTACTGGTCAACGCGCCGGCCGGAACGAGAGTGCGCACGCTGACACTCGGCAACAGCACAGTGCCGGTGCGCGTCGCCGAGCGGGCCGCGCTCTTCCCCGGGCTGCGCAACGGCTACCACCCGCTGCTCGTCGTCGACCGCACCGCCCTGGCCGACGTCGACCGTTCATCAACCGCACCGAGGAAGTGTGGACCACCGACCAGCAACTCGCTGCCTGCACGGCCGCGCTCGCCCGCCACCACATCGAAAGCCTCTCCGAGATCAATCCACAAACCTTCCTCGACAGCTCCGGCCTGCTGCCGGTCACCTGGATCGACGGCTACCTGCGCGCCCTCGCCATCCTCACCGGTCTCGTCGCGCTCACCGGTCTCGTCTTCGCCCTCGCCGCCCGCGTCCGCCGGCAAACAGCCGCATATGTGCTCACCCGTCGAATGGGGCTGGACAAGCACACGCACCGACGATCGCTGCTCATCGAACTCACCGCCGTGCTCGGCCTCGGCTGGATCGGCGGCGCGGGGCTGGCCACCGCCGCCGCCACCCTCGTCTACCGGCTCCTCGACCTCAACCCCGCTGACCCGCCGGGGCCGGCGCTATCCGTGCCGACCCTCACCCTCGCCGCCAGCCTCGCCGTCACCGCCGCGGCGATCACCGTCGCCGCCGCCCTGACTCAGCACTTCGCCGACCGGGCCAACCCGGCCCACATCCTGCGCCTCGAATGACGTGTTCGGCGTAGCTCCGGCGGGACGACGTATTGCAGCGCACGTTTGTCGATGCGACGTATTGCAGCGCACGTTTGTCGATGCGATCGTTTGTCGACACGGTCGCCCGGGACACCGCCACGGCAAACGACGCGCGCACACGCGCGCATGGCTCGAGCGGCCGGTCGACGCGATCTGCCGACGTCGTTTGTCGAAACGGTCGCCCCGGCCACCGCCACGACAAACGACGCGCGCACACGCGGCTGGCGCGGCCGGTCAGCGAGCGCGTGAGGCGGTAGCCGTCACTCGGTAGCCGTCACTCGGTGCCGTCACTCGGTGCCGTCACTCGGGGACCGTCAGGCGGTGACCGTCACCGTCAGCCTGGCCAGCGCGATCCACTGCGGACACAACGTTCCGGGCGTGCAGTTGGCCGTCACCTGGCTGCTGATCGTGGTCGTGCCGGCCTTCATCGCCGTGTACTTGGTGACCCGCGAGGAGACGCAGCTGGCCTGCAGCACCGGACCCACGGCACTGCTGGAGATCGCCGCGCAGGACTGGCCGCTTTTTCGGACCGAGACGTTCTTGCTGATGGTCACCGTGAAGCTCTGGCCGACTGCGAGCATGACCGACCGGGGGGCGTACTGGGTGGCGAGGACAACCTGCGACCCCGAGCCTCCCGACCCGGTCGACCTGCTCGGCGTCGACGGTGGCGGCAGCCGGCTCGGCGCGGTCGTCGGCTGCGACGATGCTGTCGTCCCGGTCGCGAAGACACCACCGGACCGCCCGGCCCGATCCGATGCATTGCCGCTGTGACTTCCGCACGCGGACGCGACGCCGATCACAGCGACGACCGCGATCGCGATCAGCGCGGTACGGCCACGTTTGAGCACGCTCATGATGTTCCTCCCTTGGCACGGGTGCTCAGATAGGACGCACCGCACGCGGCCTGGGATCCCGAGGATCCCACGACTTTGCCGCGGGCCGGCGGACCTCGACGTCGTCGATGCGTCACCAACCTCCGGGCGCGGGTCTCGGTGGCACCCGGCGGCGGCCGCGCGCCGCGATGGCCACCGCGGCCGCGACGATCACCCCGAACCCGAACCCGAAGACGTGCACGAGGTAGGCCACGCCCGCATCCGCACCGGCGCCGTATGCATCGAAGGCCTGCAGGATGAACCACGCGGCGAGCACCACCCACGCGGGCAGCCGGACCGGGACGATGACCAGCAGGCTGGTCACCCTCGCCCGGGGATACAGCACCAGGTAGGCGCCGAGCACCCCGGCGATGGCACCGGAAGCACCTACCAGCGGGGCCTGCGAGTCCGGCCGGGTGAACGCGAAGGAGTACGCCGCGGCCATCCCGACGGCGAGATAGAAGAACAGAAACCGTACCCGCCCGAACCGGTCCTCGACGTTGTTGCCGAACACCCACAGGAACAGCATGTTGCCGAGCAGGTGAACCCACCCGGAGTGCACGAACATCGAGGTGAGCGCGGACAGTGCCGGCCACTTGTCGTAGTTCCGAGCGACCTTGAAGCACAGCCCCGGACCGGCCGCCCGACCGAGGGTGTACGGCAGCGCCTGGTTCGTCGTCAACTCCTCCGGCAGCGCACCCCAGTGCAGGTAGAAGCCCTGGATCCGGCAGGCCGCCTGCCCGGACGCCGTGCCGCGGACGATCGGCGAGATCAGGAAGACGACGGCGTTGGCGGCGATCAGCGCGTAGGTTACGATCGGGACCCGCCGGGTCGGATTGCGGTCATGGATCGGGATCACCACGGCTCTACTGTGCCGCATCCAGGTGGGCCGTACGACGACGATCCACCGGAGCGGCGCACACCGAACCTGCGCGCCGACGCCATCGGGAGGGATCACGACGAGTTCGGTGGGCTACGGATAGGGTCGGCCGGTGCGGGCACGCGAGCTATCGATCCATGGGGCGTGGGAGTTCATCCCCGACCTGCATCCCGATGCCCGGGGCACGTTCAGCAACCCCTACGTCGCGGCGAACGTCTCGGCCGTCGTCGGCCGGGCGCTGGCGGTGGCGCAGACCAATCACGCCGTCTCCGCCCGCGGCGTCGTACGCGGGGTGCACTACGCGCTGGTGCCGCCCGGGCAGGCGAAGTACGTCTACTGCCCGCACGGGCGTGCCCTGGACATCGTGGTCGACGTCCGGGTGGGATCGCCGACGTACGGCCGGCACGACGTGGTGACGCTCGACGGCTCGACGGCCCACGCGATCTACCTCGCCGAGGGCCTCGGCCATGTCGTGATCGCGCTCGCCGACGACACCGTCACGTCCTACCTGTGCTCCACGGCCTACGACCCGGACCGCGAGCACGGCCTGGACCCGCTCGATCCGGAGCTCGCGCTGCCGATCCCGCGGGACATGCCGCTGGTGCTCTCCGACCGCGACCGGACGGCGCCGACCCTCGCGCAGGCCCGCGCCGCCGGCCTGTTGCCGGACTACCGCGCCAGCGTCGCGGCGAGCGACGAACCCATCGACGAGCGGCTGGCCCGGTGACCGGGCCGGCAGCGGCGATGCGCGACTTCGAGCCCGCGCCAGGCACCACGCCCAACCGCCGGCGCGGCCTCGCGGTCCGCTGGGAGCTGATCGGGTGCGCACTGGCCGGGCACGCGATCGTCGGCACCGACGTCGAGACGGTTCAAACCGAGGAAGACAGCCACCTGGTGCGCATGTCGGCCGACGGGCATCGCTGGCACCGCTGCCTGCGCTGCGACACCTGGACCTACCTGCCGTCGCCGCAGGCCCCGGCTCGGCAGCACCGCCCGGCCGACGCCGAGATCACCCTGCCGCTGCGGGGCAAACCGCTGCGGGACCGCTACGTGTTGCGGCTGATCGCCATCGACCGGATCATCCACGTGCTGCTCTTCACGGCGGCGGCGATTGTGATCTTCCTCTTCGCCGCGCACCGGACCGTGTTGAAGGCGGACTTCCGGCGAATCGTCGCGGACCTGCAAGGCGGCGGGCAGGCCTCCGGCAGCGGGCTGCTCGCCGAGGCCGACAAGGTCTTCACCTTCAGCTACTCCTCGCTGCGCCTGCTCGGCGCCATCGCGATCGGCTACGCCCTGCTGGAGGGCATCGAGGCGATCGGCCTGTGGATGGCCAAGCGGTGGGCCGAGTACCTCACCTTTGTCGCCACCATCCTGCTGCTGCCGGTGGAGATCTACGAACTCTCCCATCACGTGTCGGTGCTGAAGATCGTGACGCTGGTGATCAACCTCGCCATCGCCCTCTACCTGCTGCTGTCCAAGCGGCTGTTCGGGCTGCGCGGCGGCGGCAAGGTCGAGTTGGCGGAGCGCGAGCACGACCGCGGCTGGGCGGCGATCCGGCGGGCGACGCCGCCGGCCGGCAGTGCCCCCGGGCAATGACCGGTCTGCGGCGATGACACCGCCGCATGACCCCGGGCCGGGCCAGCCCGGGCGAGATGTTGCCGGGTCGGGCAACTCCGGGTCGAACGACCCTGGGCCGGGCCCGCGCGGCGACATCGTCCTGCTCCGGCACGGCGAGACGCAGTGGAGCCGCACCGGGCGGCATACCGGCACGAGCGACGTTCCGCTGACCAAGCACGGTCGGGAGCAGGCGCGGGCTCTGCGACCGAGGCTCCAGGCGCGCCGATTCGCCCTGGTCCTGACCAGCCCTCGACAGCGAGCCCGGGACACGCTGCGGCTGGCCGGCGGGATGCCGGCGCAGATCGATGACGACCTCGCGGAGTGGGACTACGGCGACTTCGAGGGCCTGACCACGCCGCAGATTCGCGACCGGCAGCCTGGCTGGACGATCTGGTCCGGGGACCTGCCGGGCGGGGAATCCGCCCGCCAGGTCGGCGCGCGGGCCGACCGGGTGCTCGAGCGCGTGCTGCCCGCCCTCGAGCAGGGCGACGTACTCATCTGTGGACACGGACACTTCGGCCGGGTGCTGACGGCCCGGTACCTCGGGCTGCCGGTGGCCGGCGGCGCGCACTTCATGCTCGCACCGGCCACGCTGAGCGTGCTGTCCCAGGAACACGATGTCCCAGCCGTTCGGCAATGGAACGTTCCCGCCGAGCCGACCGGCGCATTTGCTCAGTCGCGACCAGCGAATCAATCGCTGCCCGGATGAGTGCTACAGCCGCGGGCGACGCGTTCGGAGGTCAGGTCCCCTCGATCCGCGCTCGGTGCTCGGTCGCGGCTCGGGCTGCGGGACAACGGCCGCCGGGGCGACCGCAGGAGGCGAAGTCGCACAGCCGGCAGAGTGCCCCTCCCGGCTGCTCGCCGTTGTCGCGCCCGAGCATCCGCGGCTCGGTCATCGTGGTGAGTAGCAATTCGCACACGCGGGCCAGGATCGCCTGATCGGCAGCGTCGAGAGCGTCCAGCGATCGGGCTACTTCGTCGTGACGTGCTGCGCGGATCTTGCGGGCAACCGCGGCACCGCGCCGCGTGAGCTTCAGGGCGACCGATCGGCCGCTTCGCCCCCTGCCGCGTTCGACGTAGCCCGCGTGGACGAGTCGGTCGACCAGCCGCACGGCGCCGGAGTGCGTGAGGCCGACGAGCTGTCGCAGGTCATCGATGGACTTGCCCGGCGCCGATTCATGGATAGCCACCAGGGCCGCTGGCCCGGCGTCCCTGAGTTCGGAGACTTCTTCCACGGCTTCGGTCACCCGATCGGTGAGGGCCAGCGACAGCGCCGCCAGCAGATTCACCAGGCGTCGATCCGCGCTCCCGGCCATGGTCAAGACTAGATCTCCTGGACCATTTAATATGACTGAGTCATATATTGCTGCGAACGGAAGGGCAGGACCCGATGAGCAACAAGATCAGCGCCACGATCGAGATCAAGAGGTGGGAAGAGGAGCCGTTCGACGAGGGCGCCGGCATCGCGAAGCTCACCCGGGCCAGCGTTGAAAAGGTCTACTCGGGGGACATCACCGGCACCTCAGCCACAGAGTCGCTGATGGCCTACGCGCCGGACGAGACCGCCAGCTTCGTTGGAATCGACCGGATCAAGGGCACGGTTTGGGGCATGACAGGCACCCTTGTCCTGCAGCATGTGGGAACCTTCGAAGACGGCGTCGCAACGGCGTCGCTGACCGTCTTGACGGGAACCGATCAGCTCGAAGGCGCCACTGGTGCCGGCGACTTCGTCGCCGACCCACAACCATCACTCATCCTGAGTCTCGACTGATCGGGTGAGCCGCCGAATCACCACCACGGCCGATGAGCACGCCAAACGGCTGCACAGCCCCGCACGGTGCCTGGCGCACGTCTGGCTGCTCCCGCCAGGTCACCAACGCCTGACTGCCCTCGGTCGCGAGTATTCGGACTAGCAGGCCAGCGGGTGCCTGGTAGGAGCCTTGTGGGCGGCGGCCCCGGGAGTAGCCCGGGCGGAGGTTGCCCGGCGGGCGAGGTCGGGCACAATGTCGGCGGGTCCGACCGATCCAGCACCGGCCGCGAACCGCCGAGCAGCGAAGCCGCCGAACTGCCGCCCCACATGGCCGATGAGCTGCCCGGGAGCCAGACCACGACCGGGCCGGGCGTGCGGTGACGCTCGAGGTGCCGGCCGAGGCGTCCTACGTCTCACTCGTCCGGACCACGACCGCGGCGCTGGCAGCCAGGGCGGATTTCACCCTGGACGAGATCGACGACGCCCGGGTGGCGATCGACGAGGCGTGCACCC
>JBPCOR010000210.1:0-5431 GCA_051000035.1 Mycobacteriales bacterium
GCCGGGTCGGCGGCCGGCCAGTCGCCGGTGAGCAGGGCGAGCATCAACGCCACCGCCTCCGGTGACGGCGTCGCGCTGCCGGCGGTCGGGCAATCCGCGCACACGATTCCGCCGGCCGGGACGGAGAACCGGCGGTGCGGGCCGGACCGGCCGCAGCGCGCGCACTCGACGAGCGATGGCTCCCAGCCGGCCACGGCCATCGCCCGCAGCAGGAACGCATCGAGCACGAGGGTCGGCGCGTGCGCTCGGGTGGCGAGTGTCCGCAACGCACCGACGACGAGCAGATAGAGGTTGAGCATCGGCTCGCGCTCCTCGGTCAGCCGGTCGGCGGTCTCCAGGATCGCGATCGCCGCGGTGTGACTCGGATAGTCCGACGCGAGCCTTGCGCCGTACGGTGCGATGGTCTCGGCCTGCGTCACGACGTCGAGGCTGCGGCCGGTGTAGCACTGCACGTCGACGTGCGTCGCTGGCTCCAGCCGCGAACCGAACCGGGATGACGTTCGCCGCACGCCCTTGCCGACGGCGCGCACCTTGCCGTTGCGCCGGGTCAGCAGCGTGATGATGCGGTCCGCCTCGCCGAGCTTCTGCACGCGCAACACCACGGCGTCGTCGCGGTAGAGGCTCACGTCGCCGATTGTCCGGCACGCGCGATCAGAAACCCAGTCGCCGCAGGTGTTTGGGGTTGCGTTGCCACTCCTTGAGTACCGTGACGTGCAGGTCGAGGTAGATCCGGCTGCCCAGCAGGGCTTCGATCTGTCGCCGCGACGCCGTGCCCACGTCACGCAGCCGCTGGCCCTTCGGGCCGAGCACGATGGCCTTCTGGCTCTGCCGTTCGACATAGAGCTTGGCGTAGACGTCGATCAGGTCGGTGCCGTCGCGGGGGATCATCTCCTCGACGGTGACCGCGATCGAGTGCGGCAGCTCGTCCCGTACGCCTTCCAGCGCTGCCTCGCGGATCAGCTCGGCGATCATCACCTGTTCGGGCTCGTCGGTCAGCTCGCCGTCGGGATAGAGCCGGGGACCCTCCGGCAGCCGCCTGATCAGCAGGTCCGCGAGCACGTCGACCTGATATCCGGTCGTCGCCGAGACGGGCACCACGTCGGCGAAGTCCGCGAGCTCGCTCACCTGCACCAGCCGGTCGGCGAGCGCCACCTTGCCGACCAGGTCGGACTTGGTGACGACGGCGAGGATCGGGGTACGCCGTAGGGTCGCGAGCTCGCGGACGATGAACCGGTCCCCCGGTCCCACCGCCTCGTCGGCCGGCTGCGCGAAGGCGACCACGTCGACCTCACGCCAGGTCGTGCGGACGACGTCGTCGAGCCGCTCACCCAGCAGCGTCTTGGGCTTGTGCAGGCCCGGTGTGTCGACGACGACGAGCTGGGCGTCCGGGCGATGCACGACGCCGCGGATCGCGTGCCGGGTGGTCTGCGGCCGTCCGCTGGTGATCGCGACCTTGCGGCCCACCAGCGCGTTGGTCAGCGTCGACTTGCCGACGTTGGGCCGGCCGATCAGGCAGGCGAACCCGGACCGATGCGCGACGGAGGTGTCCTCGCCCGGCGGGTCGCTGTCCATGTCCCGATTGTGCCGCTCCCCCGGTCGGCGCGGCTCTCGACCACCTGGGCACCACTCCCGGGGACCTTTCCCGCGGGCCATACCCGCCGGCGCGGCATATGCCTGAGCGTCATGTTCATGCCACGCGGCATGGCGTGAGATGAGAAGTGGGCACACCATCGGTTGCCGCCCGCGACGACGTACCAGACCGGCGCAGACCTCGCCGGAGGGTCAGGCCTGCGCGGACTGCGAGTCGGTGTCCTCGGCACCGGTGCCCTCCCGCACCCGGGAGACGAGAACCGTGGCGATACGGTTCCGCCGGCCACCGACGCTCTCGGCGGCCAGCCGCAAGCCTGACGTCGATGCCTCGGCACCCGGGATCGGCACCCGGCCGAGCAGGTGGGCGAGCAGGCCCCCGACCGTCTCCACCCCCTCGTTGGGCAGGAGCACGCCGAACAGCTCCCCCAGATCATCCAGCGGCAGGCGGGCGGTGACGCGCGCGGTGTCATCGTCGATCCGCTCGACCGGCGGCCGCTCCACGTCGTACTCGTCGGCGATCTCCCCGACGATCTCCTCCACGATGTCCTCGATCGTCACGACGCCGGCCATGCCGCCATATTCGTCGATCACGATCGCGATATGGATGCGCCGGGCCTGCATTTCCCGCAGCAGTTCATCGACCGGCTTGCTCTCCGGCACGAAGGACGCCGGCCGCATCACGTCCGACACCCTGGTGGCGTTGTCGCCGTGGTCCTGCGACCGGCGTACCAGGTCCTTCAGGTAGGCGATACCCACGACGTCGTCGAGGTTGTCCCCGATCACCGGGATGCGGGAGAAGCCGCTGCGCAGGGCGAGCGCCAGCGCCTGGCCTGCCGACTTGCCCCGCTCGATCCAGACGACGTCGGTCCGTGGCACCATCACCTCGCGGGCGATGGTGTCGCCGAGTTCGAAGACCGAGTGGATCATGTTTCGCTCGCCACGCTCGACCACGCCGCGCTCCTCCGCGATATCGACGAGTTCGCGCAACTCGACCTCGGTCGAGAACGGGCCCTCCCGAAAGCCCCGGCCGGGCGTGATGGCATTGCCCAGCGCGATCAGCAGGGTGGCGAGCGGGCCCAGGACCTGGCCCAGCAGGCGCAGCAGCCCGGCCGCCATCAGCGCGATCCGGTAGGGGTGCTGGCGACCGAGGGTGCGTGGACCGACGCCGATGATCACGTAGCTGACGACGGTCATCGCACCGGCGGCGATCAGGATCGCCTCCCAGCCGACCCCGATGATGTCGTCGAGCACGCTCGCCACCAGCACCGTCGCGAGCAGCTCGGCCGCGACCCGTAGGAGCAGCAGCAGATTCGTGTACTTCGGCTTGTGCGCGGCGACAGCGCCCAGGGTGGCCGCGCCCCGAGTGCCCTCCCGGTGCAGCTCGGAGATCCGCGCCGGCGAGACCCGCGTCAGCGCCGCATCCAGCGCGGCGACGCACCCGGCGATCGGGACCAGCGCCGCGGCGACGACCACCAGGACGATGTCGATGCCGCTCATCGCACCGCGCCGCCACGTCCACGCGGGCCGCTCACGGCGTGCCGCTGCCGGTCGGTTCCGACGCCCCGCCGGCCGGCCGCCAGCTCGCCATCAGCTCGTCCTGCACGCCGAACATGGTGCGTTCCTCGGCCGGCTCGCCGTGGTCGTAACCGAGCAGGTGCAAGATGCCGTGCGTCGTCAGCAGCGCCAGCTCGATCGGCGTGCCGTGTCCCGCCGACTGTGCCTGCTCGGCGGCCACCGCCGGGCACAGCACGACATCACCGAGCATGCCTTCGACGGGCTCGACCTCGCGCGGGCCGCGGGTCGGGTCGAGGTCGTCCATCGGGAAGGACAGGACGTCGGTCGGACCGGGCTCGCCCATCCACTTCTCGTGCAGGCTCGCCATGTGCTCGCGATCGACGAGCAGCACCGAGAGCTCGGCGAGCGGATGCACGCCGAGCTCGGTCAGCGCGTGGGCGGCGATGGAGAGGATCGACCGTTCGTCGACGTCCTCGCCGGACTCGTTGACGATTTCGATGCTCACCGGGATGTCCTGCCGGTCAAGGGTCGTCGGCCCAGCGTCGCGGACAGCTGATCAGCCGCGACGGCGCGGCCGGGCGGCGCCGCTGAGGCGCGATCCGTCCCGGCCGTCATCCGACTCGTCCCGGTCGGCGTCCCACCGCGCGTAGGCATCCACGATGTCGCTGACCAGCCGGTGGCGTACGACATCCGCGGAGCTGAGCTGGCAGAAGGCCACGTCGTCGATGCCGTCGAGGATCTCCCGCACCACGCGCAGGCCGGACCGCTGCCCGCCGGGCAGGTCGACCTGGGTGACATCCCTGGTGACGACGATCCGCGAACCGAAACCCAGCCGGGTCAGGAACATCTTCATCTGCTCCGGCGTGGTGTTCTGCGCCTCGTCGAGCACGATGAACGCGTCGTTGAGGCTGCGGCCGCGCATGTAGGCAAGCGGCGCGACCTCGATAGTGCCGTCCTGCGTGAGCCGCGGGATCGAGGCCGGGTCGACCATGTCGTGCAGCGCGTCGTAGAGCGGCCGCAGGTACGGGTCGATCTTGTCGTAGAGGGTGCCGGGCAGGTATCCGAGCCGTTCCCCGGCCTCGACCGCGGGGCGGGTCAGGATGATCCGGTTGACCTGCTTGCTCTGCAGCGCCTGCACGGCCTTGGCCATCGCGAGGTACGTCTTACCGGTACCCGCCGGACCGATACCGAAGACGATGGTGTGCTCGTCGATCGCGTCGACGTAACGCTTCTGGTTCAGCGTCTTCGGGCGGATGGTGCGGCCGCGCCGGGAGAGGATCGACAGGCTCAGCACCTCGGCCGGGTGCTCCGCCTCGCCGCTCGCCATGATCGCGAGGGTCCGGCGTACGGCGTCGGCGGTGAGCACCTCGCCGCGATCGAGCAGGGTGAGCAGCTCCTGGAAGAACCGGGTGCCGAAGGCGTTGTCGGCCGGCGCGCCGGTGAGGGTGATCTCGTTGCCCCGGACCATGACGTCGCTGGCAAGGGAGGACTCGTACACCCGCAGCAGGTCGTCGCCCGGGCCGAGCAGGGTGACCATCTGGTGACTCGGAGGTACGACGATGGTCGTCGCGGCGGGTGCTTCGGGTACGGCTGGCGCTGCCGCCCGGCCGGTACCCGCGCCCGTACGGCTGCGTGGGCGGGTGTCGGGCTGGTGAGCCAAGAGGGTCGGTGCCTGCTCTCTCGTCCGGGTGGCCGGTCATCGAACTACTCTGCTGGGATTGGCCGGTCAAGCCGGACAAATCTCCGTCGCCGACCAGCCTACCTGCCCGCTGTGCCGCGCGGCCAAATCATTGGCGTTCGCCAGTGGTCGCCACCCCGGCGGCCATGTCAGCGTCCGGCCGGCATCAGCCGGGCGGCCATGTCAGCGTCCGGCCGCCGAGCAGGTGCAGGTGGACGTGGTCGACCGTCTGCTGGCCGTCGCGTCCGCTGTTGAACACCAGCCGGTAGCCGCTCTCGGCGATCCCGGTAGCGGCCGCCACCGCGGCGGCGCCGGCGACGAGCCGCCCCATCCGGTCCGGGGCGGCCGCGGCCAGCTCTGCCGCGGTGGCGTAGTGCTCACGCGGAACGACCAGCACGTGCACCGGCGCCTGCGGATTGACATCGCGGAACGCCACGCTCTCCGGGTCCGACCACAGCTGCTCCGACGCGATGTCGCCGGCGACTATCTGGCAGAAGAGGCAGTCGCTCATCGGGCGATCCTAGGCCGACCCGTGAACCGACCGAGTAAACCGGGATCCCCGGTCATGCGTCCTCCCGATGTGACCGGCACACTCACGTGGCATGAGGCGGGGGCTCAGGCGATGACGACGTCGCGCCGGGCCGACGA
>JBPCOR010000228.1:0-3479 GCA_051000035.1 Mycobacteriales bacterium
GGCGAAGGCTGCCGCGGCGAAAGCCGCCGCCGCCCGGGCCGCTGCGGCCCGGTTCGCCGCTGACCGGGCGGCGCGTGCGTCAGCACCGGAGGCCGTCGCCAGCGCCAGCTCGGGATCGAGTAATTTCCTCCCACCCCCGGCCGCGCCGGTGAGCTCCGGCTGGACGCCGGGGAAGGGCCAGGCCGCCGTCGCCGCCGCCGAGCGGTGGCTCGGAACGCCGTACGCATGGGCCGGCGGTACCCCGGCCGGCCCCAGCTACGGCATGCCACCGGATGTCGGTGTCCTCGGCTTCGACTGCTCCGGACTCGTGTTGTACTCGTGGTCGCAGGAAGGCATCGGACTGCCTCATTTCAGTGGTTACCAGTACGCCTCGGGACCCCACCCGTCGACGGGTGCCCTGCTGCCGGGGGACCTGCTCTTCTGGTCCTACGACGGCACGCCGGCCACGATCCATCACGTCGCCATCTACATCGGGCATGGCGACGTCATCGAGGCGCCACAGAGCGGGGATGTCGTGAAGATCGTCCCGATCTGGTACGACGGCCTGGTCGGCGCGACTCGACCCGACGCCTGATCCGCGGTTGCTCCTGCCGCCGGCGGGTTACTGTGGGCGGGATGACAACTGATCAGCTCGTCCACCCCGAAGGCCTGGTCGACGCTTTTGGCCGGGTGGTCACCGACTTGCGTGTCTCGCTGACGGACAAGTGCAACCTGCGGTGCACGTACTGCATGCCCGCGGAGGGTCTGCCGTGGTTGCAGCGAGACGCCGTGCTGACCGACGGCGAGCTTGTCCGGCTGGTCGGTATTGCCGTGCACCTCGGGGTCCGCACCCTGCGTCTCACCGGCGGCGAGCCGCTGGTACGGGCGAACGTGTCGGATCTGGTCCGGCGACTCGCGTCGCTGCGGCCCCGTCCGGGCCTGTCGATCACCACCAACGGGCTGCTGCTGCGGCGGCAGGCCGCCGCGCTCGCCGCCGCGGGCCTGGACCGGGTCAACGTGTCACTGGACACCCTCGAGCCGCGGCGCTTCGCGGAGCTGACCCGGCGGGACAGGCATTCCGACGTCCTGGCCGGGCTGGCCGCCGCGCGCGACGCCGGTCTGTCACCGGTGAAGGTCAACACCGTGCTCATGCGTGGCATCAACGACGACGAACCGGTGCAGTTGCTGGCCTGGTGCCTGCGTCGGGGCTACCAACTCCGGTTCATCGAGCAGATGCCGCTGGACCCGCAGCACGGGTGGGACCGGACCCAGATGGTGACGGCAGCGGAGATCCTCGCAGCGCTCCGCTCGGCCTACACGATCGAGCCGATGCGGGTGCGCGGATCGGCGCCCGCCGAGCGGTTCGTCGTGTCCGACGGACCCGGGCTCGCGGCGGGGGAGAGCGGTCAGGTCGGCGTGATCGCGTCGGTGACGAGGCCGTTCTGCGCCGACTGCGACCGGATGCGGCTCACGGCCGACGGCCAGCTGCGCAACTGCCTGTTCGCGCGGCAGGAGTCCGACCTGCGTGCGCCGCTGCGGGGCGGCGCCGATGACGCCGAGCTGGCGCGGCGGATGCAGGTCGCGATCGCCGGCAAGCGCGCGGGGCACGGGATCGACGGGCCGGGGTTCGTGCAGCCCGACAGGCCTATGTCCGCCATCGGCGGCTGATGGAGTGGTCCGCGATCGGCGGCTGATGGAGTGGTCCGCGATCGGTGGCCGGCTGGAAAAGGCGTCGGGCAGCCACGGGGGGAGCTGCCCGACGCAGTTTCGACGCTACACCAGCGCCATTCGGCAAGATGCGCGAACGGGGATTGTCACGGAGCGCGATTCGCCTCTCTAATAAGCGTTCCCGGCATCGCCGGTGACGACAGTCACGTGACAGGACCGGCCGTCATCGAACCATCGCAGCCCGCTGTCGCGCCGGCTGTCCAATTCGGCCCGGTGGTGCCGGGTTCGACGGGCCAGCCGCATGCACCAGACGGGCATGGCGACGCCGTGGACGTCCCGGTGCGCGCGCTGCCAACGACGCAGCCGCGGGATCTCCAGGCGGCGCACGACGGTGCTGGCGCCGGCGCGCCGTGCCTCGACTGTGACCTCGGTGACGAGTACGACGTCGACGCCGTCGACGCCGTCGGCGCGCGGCCAGAGCGTCCCGGCGTGGATCGCGGTCGACGGCAGGTCGGGCCGGGGAGGCGCCGGACGCGCTGATGGATCGGTCATCGCCACCTCACTGTCAGCGGGCACCGACCATGCTCGGCCGCGCCCGGCCCGGTAGTGCCGACCAGCGAACCACGCCACCGTGGTGTACGTCGTAACGTTGCACCCGATACGTCAGGTGTCCCGGGACCGCACGCGGCCCGATCCCGAAGGAGGCACGGTGACCGACCCCGGTGCGACCCAACGGTCCCAGCGGTCCGGCGACTTGCGAGCCACCGGCGAGCCGCCGAGCACTCCCGCGGCGGACGCCGCGCTGCTCGAGCGTGCGATGTTCGAGATCAAGCGGGTCATCGTGGGCCAGGACCGGATGGTCGAGCGGATGCTGGTGGGCCTGCTCGCGCGTGGGCACTGCCTCATCGAGGGTGTGCCGGGCGTCGCGAAGACGCTCGCCGTGGAGACCCTCGCCGCGGTGAGCGGCGGCACGTTCGCGCGGCTGCAGTTCACCCCCGATCTTGTCCCGGCCGACATCATCGGTACGCGCATCTACCGTGCCGGTGCGGCCACGTTCGACACCGAGCTCGGGCCGGTGTTCGCGAATTTCGTCCTCACCGACGAGATCAACCGCGCGCCGGCGAAGGTCCAGTCCGCGCTGCTGGAGGTGATGGCCGAGCAACAGGTCTCCATCGGCGGCACGACGTACCCGCTGCCGTCGCCGTTCCTCGTCCTCGCGACGCAGAACCCGATCGAGTCCGAGGGTGTCTACCCCCTGCCGGAGGCGCAGCGCGACCGGTTCCTGCTCAAGATCATCGTCGACTACCCGACGGGCGGTGAGGAACGGGAGATCATCTACCGGATGGGTGTGGAGCCGCCGGTGGCGTCCCAGGTCTTCGGAGCCGGTGACCTGGTGCGGCTGCAGCAGACGACCCGCCACGTCTTCGTCCACAACGCGCTGGTCGACTACGTCGTCCGGGTCGTCTTCGCGACCCGCCAGCCGCGCGAGCACGGCATGCCGGACGTCGCGGGCTGGGTGTCCTACGGCGCGAGCCCGCGGGCGTCGCTCGGCATCATCGCGGCATCCCGGGCGCTGGCGCTGATGCGCGGCCGAGACTACGTCCTGCCGCAGGATGTCCTCGACATCGCACCCGACGTGCTGCGGCACCGCCTGGTGCTCTCCTACGACGCACTGGCCGACGGCGTACCGGCCGAGCACGTCGTGCATCGCATCCTGCAGACCATCCCGCTGCCCCAGGTGACGCCCCGCCAGCGCGCCGCCGGCGCGCCCCCCACACTGCCGGCGCCCCCGCGGCCGGGCGTCGGACCGGCCGGACCGGCCGCAGCAGACC
>JBPCOR010000272.1:0-6433 GCA_051000035.1 Mycobacteriales bacterium
GGTCTGCTCGGGGCGGGTGTCGGGCGGATCGGCGCCGAGCCGTTCGCCGAGACGTCAGGGCCGGGCCCACCGCTCGTCGTCGCTGTGCTGGGCGCCGTACCGTCGGAACCCCGCGGCCTGGGCGCCTTGCCGGGCGGCTTCTGATAGTCCGCGAAGAATTCGTGCCACGCCGAGTCGACGCTGTTGGGATCGGCGACGTACCGCTCGTACATCTCCTCGACGAGCCATTCGTTGGCGCCGAACTCGGATCCGAACGTGGTGCTGGTGGACTGCTCTGCCACGGCGGTTGATCGCCTCGCTCTGCCGGTCGTTGCGCGCCTGCCACGACCGTCGTGACGGGGCCATTTCGCCCCAGGTTACGCGGTCGGGTGAATGGCGGTCAGCGCGACTCGGCAGCCCGCGGCGCGATCAGCTCGCGTCGAGCCCGCCGGGCGGTCGGAGGGCGGCCGGGCGGGGACGGGACTCCGGGTCAGTCCCGGCCGAATATGGGCGTGCACGCGGTGGCTCCGAGCGACGCGACGTAGTCGCCGTCGACGCCGACCGTGCCGAGTGAGCGCAGCCGGGCGAGCCGGACGTCGACGGACCGCTGGTCACCGCGGTCGCTGGCCGCCCGCAGGACATCCAACTGCGGCCGGAAGTCGGTCAGGGCGGCCCGAGCGGGTCGCAGCCAACGGGAGCGGATATCCGCCGCGTCGTTCGCCGGCAGGCTGAGAGTGTCGAGCACCGTGATCAGCCGGTCGAACTCCGAGTAGTAGGTGATCCCGTAGGAGATGCCGCTGCTGGCCGGCGGCGCCTGCATGGCCGCAAAGCTCGTTCGTGCCTGCGCGCAGAAGTGGTTGGCCTTGGCGACGAACCGGTCGCGCTCGGACCCCCCGCAGCCGCCGAGGCCGCCGAGCGCGATCACGACGGCTACGGCGAGCACGGCGACCGGCCGGCCCCGATTCGCGTGTCGAGGCACGGATGTCATGGTGCCCCTGGGCCCGGATGTCATGGTGCCCCTGGGCCCGGATGTCACGGTGCCGCGCAATGTGAGCCGGCGCCGAGGTCGGCGATGAGACGCTGGGCGCAGTTGTGTCCCGCGCAGCCGATGACCGACCCGGCCGGGTGGCAGCCTGCGGCCCCGGCGTACACGCCGGGAACGCCCGTCGCATAGGCCATCCGGTCGGTGAAGGCGAAAGAGTTGTCGACGTGGTCGATGTTGCCGTGGGTGATCCCGAAATATGACTCGATCTCCGGCGGGGTGAGCGCGTCCACATCAATGATCGCGTCGGTCGTGCCGGGTGCGTAGGTGTCGACGAGGGAGAGCAGATGCGCGACATAGCCCGATTTCTCCTCCGGCCAGGACGATCCGGCGACCTCGTGCGGAACGCCTTGTACGAACAGCGCGCTGCTGTGCCGGCCGTCGCCGTCGCGCAGCGACGGATCGAGAGTGGAATGCAGGTACCACTCCAGCGGCGGTTCGGCGGGCAGCCGGCCGGCCGTCGCGTCGTCGAACGCCCGCCGCAGCGCCGCGAGCAAGCTGCCGTCCTCCCCCGGGTGGGGAAGCAGATGCACGGTCGTACCGTGCTGGCCGCCGCGGCCATCGGGGTCGTCGGGAAGGGCGGCGAAGCGGGGCAGCCGGGACATGGCGAGATTGACCTTCATGGTCTGCCCGGGTCCGCGCCGGGCCCATTCCTCGATGCGGTGTGCCAGTGCACCGGGCAGGGCGCCGCCGAGCAGGCCGGGTAGCCGGAACGGGTCGGTGGCGACGACGACCGCGCGGGCGGCAATCTGCTCGCCGGCCACCGTGACGACACCGGCGGCGCTGCCGCTGTCGACGACGATGCGCTCGATCGGGGTGTCGACCCGGATCTGCACCCCGGCCGCGACGGCCTTCTCCGCGATGCGGCCGGTGACCGTGCCGATGCCGCCGCGGACGACCATCCAGGTGCCGCCCGCGCCGGGCAACCGGCACATGTTGTGTACCAGGAAGTTGTGGCCCGATCCGGCCGACCACGGCGAGCCGGTGAAGCCGGGCATGCCGTCGGTCACGGCGTACATCGCCAGCACCGTCTCCGACGCGAAGCCGAAACGGGACAGGTAGTCGATGGCACTGCCCCGGACGAGGTCGAGGAAAATCTCGCGAAGCGCCGGCCGCAGGTAGCGCTCGGCGGTGTCCTCGACCGGCAGCGGATCGGCCAGCCAGGCCGGTGCGAGATCGTCGCGCAGGGCACCGATCTCGGCGGCGAGGGCAGCGTCGGCCCGGGCGTCGGCCGGGGAGAAGAACCGCTCGAACCGGTCGGCTGCGTCGGCCCTGTCGGCGCCGAGCAGCAGCGCGCGGCCGTCGTGGGTGGGCAGGAAGTAGTGCGGGTCCCGGCGTACGAGCGGCAGCTGCAGGTCGAGGGTGGCGAGCAGCTCCGGCGGCATCAGCCCGAGCAGATAGGCGCAGGTGGAGGCGGCGAGCCGCGGGGCAGCCGGGAAGGGGTGCTCCGTGCGGCAGGCGCCCCCGATCACGCCGGCACGCTCGCACACCAGCACGCGCAGCCCGGCGCGGGCGAGCAGCGCCGCCGCGACCAGACCGTTGTGGCCCGCGCCGATCACTACCACGTCCGCACGTGCTCCGGTCGGCATGAGCGGTTGTCTATCAGGCCGGCCGGGCCGGGCCGGCCCGCGGGCCGCGCGGATCCGGACCGTCGCGTGTGTCGGCGCCGCGCAGTAGCCTCGGATCAGTGACGACGAGCCCGACGACGGCAACGGGCCCGACCCGGATCGACATACGCCGGGCCAGAGTCGCGTTGCTCGCCGTGTTCGCCGCACACGGCGCGCTCTTCGGCTCGTGGGCGCCGCGCATCCCGGGCGTGAAGTCCGCGCTCGGCCTGTCCGCGGGGTCGCTCGGTTTCGCGCTGCTCGCTCCCGCCGCCGGTTCACTGCTCGCCATGCCCCTGGCCGGCGCGGCCGCTGCGCGGTTCGGCAGCGGCCCGACGACGCGTGCGCTGCTCGCGGCGTACTGCATCCTGCCGTGGACCATCGGGCTGGCCGGCGATCTGCCGCGGCTGTGGTTCGCGCTGTTCGGCGTGGGCGCGGCGCTCGGCTCCCTCGACGTCGTGATGAACGCCCAGGGAGTGACCATCGAGCGTGCTGCCGGCCGCCCGGTGATGTCCGGATTTCACGCCGGCTGGAGTGTCGGGGCGCTCGGCGGTACCGCACTGGGCAGCGCCGGGGCCGCTCTGCACGTGCCGCTCGCCACCCAGCTCGGCGTCCTGGGCGCTGTCCTGCTGGTCCTCGGCTGGCTGCTGTCCGCGCGGCTGCTGCCCGATCCGGTCGGAACGACCCGCCAGCCGGCCTTCGCCCGCCCGAGCCGCCGGCTGCTGGCGCTGGGCGTCGCGGCGTTCGCCTGCCTGGTCTGCGAGGGCGCGGCCGCGGATTGGAGCGCCGTCCATCTGCGGGATTCTCTCGGCGCTGCTGCGGGTGTCGCCGGAGTCGCGTACGTCGCCTTCACCGCCGCGATGACGGTGGGTCGGATGGCGGGGGACCGGGTCGTGGCCCGGTTCGGCCGGGCCGCGACGGTGACGGCGCTCGGTGCGCTCGGCACCGCGGGCATGGCCGGCGGGCTCGGGTCGCACACGGTGCCCGGGGCGATCATCGGCTTCGGGCTGCTCGGCGCCGGCCTGTCGGCGATGGTGCCGACCCTGTTCGGTGCGGCCGGCGACACGTCCAACGGCGGGACCGCGGGGCCGGCGATCGCCGCGGTATCGACCTGCGGCTACTTCGGGATGCTGGCCGGACCGCCCCTCATCGGCGGGATCGCGCAGGGCGCCGGCCTATCCGCCGCTCTGTGGGTGATCCCGGTCCTGACGGCGACGGCCGCGGTGCTGGGACGACGCGCCGTGCGGAGCGGCCCTGTCGGTCGGCCGGTGCCACCCAACATAATCACCGCGTGACGGATCAGACCTCCCGGGTCGCCGAGGCGGCGCCCCGCGCGACCACAACTGCCCAGCTGCTCGCCTGGCGCTGGCCGCTCATCGGCCTCGCTGCCATGTATTCGTGGCTGGTGGGTGGCCTCAAGGCGTTCAGCCCGACCGCGAATCTCGTCATCGTGGGGACGGGCGCGGTCTTTCTCACTATCGGCGCCTTCCGCCCACCGCCGAAGGTCCCGCCGCCGGCCCGGCTCGGCCGTCGCGGTGTTGTGGCGTGGTCGGTGCTGCTCGGCGTCTTCGCCGTGCAGGAGGTGATCAACGACATCCTCGGCTCCACGCATGCCCATCCGACCCTGTCCGTCCTGATGGACCCGGTGCTCGGCGGCCACCTGGCGAAGTCGGTGGCGGTCTTTGTCTGGATAGCCTTCGGTGGCGAGATGTTGCGCCGATGACCCGTACCATCGCGATCGTCCTTTACGCCGTCGCGGCGGCCCTGGCGATCGGGTTCGGCCGACGTAACCGATCGCAGCTCCCGACCGTGGAGGAACTGCTCGGCAGGGTCATGACGACCCGGACGGGACGGGCCTGCAGCATGCTGTTCTGGCTGTGGGTCGGCTGGCATTTCTTCGCCCGATGACCGGAGCCGACGCTCTGACCCGGCTCGCCGCGGTCCACGGCGTCGCGTCGTCCTATCAGGACGCCCACCACCGCCGGATCGAGGTCGACCGCGATGCGCTGGTCGCGATCCTGGCGCAGGTCGGCGTCGACGCGACCCGGCGCGAGACCGTCGCCGACGCCCTGGCGGTCGCCGACCGTGGCCGCCGGCGTGGTCTGCTGCCTGCCACCGTGGTGGCGACCGCCGGCATCGGCCTGGTGCTCGGCGTCGACGCGGACGTGCACACCGAGGGTGGCGAGACGGTGTCGGCGGGCGGGCAGCTGCCGCTCGACCTGCCCATCGGATACCACCGCATTGTCACGACCGAGCAGGACGTCGCCCTGCTCGTCGCCCCGCGGCGGTCGACCGAACCGCCCGCGGCGTGGGGCCTGATGGTGCAGGCCTACGCGCTGCGGTCGGCGACGTCGTGGGGAATCGGGGATTTCGGCGACGTGCGCGAGCTGGCGCGCTGGGCCGGATGCGAGCTCGGCGCGGGCGCGCTCCTGCTCAATCCGCTGCACGCCATCACCCCGACGACACCGGTCTAACGCTCCCCGTACTCGCCGTCCAGCCGGCGTTTCACCAACCCGCTCTACCTGTCCATCCCCGCGCTGCCGGAGTTCCGGTCCGCCGGCGCGCGGACGCGGGAGCGGGTACTCGCGCTGGCCGGCCCGGCGGTCGCCGCCAGCGCCGAGCTGATCGACTACGACGAGGTGTGGCGGGCCAAACGGGCAGCGCTGGAGTTGCTCGTGCCGGACCGGTCCGCGCTGCGGCAGCTGACCGGCGAGGACGCCGGCCGGGGAGAGTTCGCGCTCTTCTGCACCCTGGCCGAAGAGCACGGACCGGATTGGCGCCGCTGGCCCGCGGCGCTGCGGGACCCCGCCAGCGCGGCCGTCGGCGAGGCGGCCGGCCGACTGGCCGACCGGGTCGGATTGCACGCGTGGATCCAACTCCGCTGTGCGGAACAGCTCGCCGACGTACAGGCCGCCGCCGCATCGTCGGGCCTGCGGGCCGGGGTGATCCACGACCTGCCGGTGGGCGTGGACCCGGCCGGAGCGGACGCCTGGGCGATGCAGGACGCGTTGGCCGGCGGTGTGACGGTCGGTGCCCCGCCCGACGTGTTCAACCAGCGCGGCCAGGACTGGGGGCTGCCGCCGTGGCGTCCGTACCGGCTGGCCGCGACCGGTTACGCCCCGCTGCGCGACGTGGTGCACCGCTGCCTCGCCCACGCCGACGGCCTGCGCGTCGACCACGTCGCCGGCCTCTGGCGGCTGTGGTGGGTGCCGTCGGGGTCGACGCCCGATCGGGGCAGCTACGTCCGGTATGACGCCGATGCGATGCTCGCCGTGCTGGCCATCGAGGCGGAGCGGGCCGGCGCGACGGTCATCGGCGAGGATCTCGGCACCGTCGAGCCGGTGGTGACCGAGACGCTGCACGACAAGGGCATGGCCAGCTCGGCGGTGCTGTGGTTCCAGCGCCCCGGTGACGAGGTGGCCGGGCCGTTGCAGCCGGCGGCGGCCTGGCCGGCCCCGGCGATGGCGAGCATCTCGACCCACGACCTGCCCACCGCGGCGGGATTCCTGCGCGCCGAACACGTACGGGTCCGGGCCGCGCTCGGCCAGCTCGCCTGTAGCGAGGCCGACGAGCTGGCCGCCGCTGCCGCCGATCGCCGGGACGTGCTCGATCTGCTCGCCGCCGAGGGTCTGCTGCCGGCCGGGTCCGGCGGCGCCGACGCGGCCGAGCCGAGCGAGGAGGACCTGATCGTCGCCATGCATGTCCTGCTTGCCCGCACGCCGTGCCGGCTGGCGATGGTGGCGCTCACCGACGTCCTCGGCGACGCCCGCCAGCCGAACCTGCCCGGAACGGTCGACGAGTACCCGAA
>JBPCOR010000274.1:0-2939 GCA_051000035.1 Mycobacteriales bacterium
CGGACAAACGGAGGCGCGTATCTCGGCACGTTCTTCTGCATGAGAGGCGCCTGCCCCCGTAGCACTCGGATCACCGACAGCGGCCGATCTCGCAGCGCCGGAATGATGCGGTCGCTGACGGTGTCGAGGTAGTCGACCAGGTCACGCTTGGTCGCCTCAGCACCCTCGAACAGCGGCTGGTCGAGGTTGGTCAACGAGATTCCGTTGCGTTCCTCGGCGGCACTCACCGCGCGGCCTCCTCAGTCGCTGCGCGCCTCGTCGCAAGCTCCTCGGATGCTCGCTCCCTCCTCAGCCGACGCAAACTCACCGCGCGGCCTCCTCAGTCGCTGCGCGCCTCGTCGCCCGACGCGGATTCATCGAATCACCATCCCGGTTACGGCGGCTCGCGTCAGCGAGATTGCGGCAGCTTCACCGAGCGGCGACGCGCAGGCGCGGACGGCGGCGGTACGACGGGCCCGATGTCGCCGTCGGGCGCCGTGTCCAAATCGACGATCACCGGGGCATGATCGCTCGGCCCGGTGCCCTTGCGTGCCTGCCGATCCACCCAGGCCGCCCGCACCCGGTCGGCCACCGGAGCCGACGCGAGGACCAGGTCGATCCGCATCCCGAGGTCTTGGTGAAACATGCCGGCCCGGTAGTCCCAGTACGTGAAGACCCGCTCGCTCGGCCAGCGTTCCCGCACCACATCGCGCAGACCCACCGCCTGCAGGTCAGCCAATGCCGCCCGCTCCGGCGACGTGACGTGCGTCTGCCCGACGTACGCCGCTGGGTCGAAAACGTCGGCGTCGGTCGGCGCGATGTTCATGTCCCCGCACACGATCGCCGCCTCCGGGCCGGCGCTGACCATCTCCCGCAGCGCGGCCAGCCACTCCAGCTTGTAGCGATAGTGCTCCGAATCCGGCGCCCGCCCGTTGGGGACGTAAACCGAATGCACCCGGATCCCGCCGCAGACCGCGGCCACCGCACGCGCCTCCGGATCCGGAAAGCCCGGCCCGCCGGGCAGCCCGACCTCGACGTCGTCGATGCCGGCCCGAGTGAGGATCGCCACGCCGTTCCACCGCACCTCGCCGTTGCGGGCAACACCATAACCGCGGTCGGCGAGCTCCGCGCCGAGCAACGCGTCGAACGCGTCATCGGCGAGCTTGGTCTCCTGCAAGCACACGACATCGGGCTGTCGCTGGTCCAGCCATGGCAGCAGCCGCGGCACTCGCTGCCGGACCGAGTTCACGTTCCACGTCGCGATCCGCACCAGTCCGACGCTAGTCGCGGTCGCGGAATGCGTCCCCGCGCCGGCCGCTTGGAGATGGCAGATCTGGAGTGTCCACGCAAAGAGGTGCACCTTGGCGGCGGTCGCGAAGCCTGCCTGCCCACATTGTCCGACCGCTTTACCGGCCCGAGCCTGGCCAAGTGCGCAGGGCGGCGCGGGCGAAGACTGCCCCGTCCGCCGTCACTCGCTCACTCGAACTGGCCCGGGTCGGGTCGGCAAGGCCACCGAGCCTCCGCAGCACGGCCTTGGTGTCCCAGGCGGCGTACGACGCCATCGAGCCCGTCAGCGGCGTACCGTCGCTGCCCATCCAGCCGATCTCACCGAGAAACCCCGCGATGGTGGAATCGAGATCGTCCGTGGCTCCAGCCGCCACCAGGACGAGCAGGATGAGGCCGGCCTGCGTCTCGCAGCGGTCCGTCGAGGCCATCGGCAGGCGCCCGGCCAGCTGCCACCACAGCGCGACCGGGTCGGCGTGCACCCGCCGCCCGCGCACGGTGAGATCCAGACTCCCCCGGTGCTTGCGCAGCAGTCCCATCTTCTGGGCGGACTCGCGCAGGCTCATTACCGGCATGGTCTGGATCTCCCGGTTGCCCTTGCCGATCCATTCCGGCGCCAGGCCCAGCTCGGTGACCGCGGCCTCGACGTGGCTAGGAGGGAGGTAGCCGGCGCCGGTCAGCTTGATGCCCACATCGCCCACCCGATCCAACAACCAGGTGTAGGGCGCGACCATCCGATCGGCGATCTCGGCATCCACCAACACCGGTTCACCGAGCTCGGCAAGTCCGATCAGGCGACGCAGCGCGCGGCGGCCCGCTTCGCTACGTACCGCATCCACCAGCTCCGCGAGCGCCGCGGGGAGGTCGCTCGCCTGGTTTCCTAACTCCGCGAGCACGCCGTTGACCTCGTCGACGTCGAACGCGGTCGGGCAGTATGCCGCCGGGTCGATGTCGTCGCCGAAGACGCGGGCAAGCTCGGCAATCGCGCCGACGGGGTCAGGGTCCGTCGGGTCGGTGGCCGCGCTGATCAGCTCGTAGCCGGGCACTCCGCCGCAGTCCTCGGCCGGCCCCGGCCGCCGTCCCGCGGTGCAGACCGCGCGGGGCGTCCCCTCCTCTCTGGGCAGTACCGCCTCGAGCGCGATCGTGTGCTCCCAGTCGTCACCGAAGTCGTACACATAGAAGAGCTTCTCTCCCTGCTTCACGAGCACCTCGTCGAGACGGACCTCGCCCTCTGGGATACCTGCCTCGTCCTCGTCCACCTCGAACGGGCTCAGGTAATACTCGGTGTCCCGGTCGTGGTGTTCCCGCCCGGAGGCGAACCGGTGCAGGTGGCTGTCGGTCCACCCGAACGCCGCTTGAATGACGTCGTGCACGTCGTCGAGGCCGAGGTCGGACGCGAGCTCGAGACGTCGCCAGAGCGGCGGTCTGGTGCGGGTGAGGTCGATGCGCACGCGGTAGGTGACGACGTCGGGTCGGCGTGGGCGCCGTCGAGACGGCGGCGGCGTACGGGTCAACCGCTCGTCGTCGGACCCGACCGCTGACAGCCGCGGCAGCAGGGCCCGAAGCTCGGCGGGGCCGAGGCTTGAGATCGCCTGTTCGAATCGGCTGATCAGCTCAGCCGGATCGCCGTCGTTGGGTGCGGTCGGATCGTGCGACATGTCGTCACGCTACTGCGC
>JBPCOR010000356.1:0-6519 GCA_051000035.1 Mycobacteriales bacterium
CGGCCGCGCCGGCCGCGCTGCCCGGCGCCGCGTCGAGCATCGACCCGAACGCCGTCACCAGATCGTCGTACCGATCGCAGCTGAGCGCCGCCCGTAGGCTCGCCGCTTCGGCCGCCCGCTGCCGGTCGACGGCGGCGAGCAACGGCTGCAGGTCCGGATCCTGCTGACCGGCAAGCCACCCCGCGAATACGTCCAGGTCGCGCGCGTGCGTCGTCACCGCACCGAGCCACCGGAAGTCCTCGGCAAACCGCTTGCCGCCGTCGGGTAGCGACTGGTGGGAGGCCTTCAGCAGCGACCTGATCCGGCGTATCGAGACGCGGAGCTTGTGCAGCGCCTCGACGTCACGCCCGGCCAGTACGCCCGGCCGGGCTGCGTGCATCGCATCCAGATGCCCTCGCAGGCTGGCGGCGGGGGACGCCGGCGTCGTCACCGGCGAGTCATGCGTCGATGCGGCGGGAGAGGGTTTCGAGCTCGTCGAGCAGCGCCGATGGCAGCCGGTCACCGAATTTCGCGAACCACGCCTCGATCTCCGGCACCTCGGCCCGCCACTCCGCCGGGTCCACGGCGAGCGCCCGCCGCACCACGCCGGCGTCGATCGACAGCCCGGCAAGATCCAGATCGGCAGGGTTCGGCACCAGGCCGATCGGCGTCGAGACGGCGTTGCCGTTGCCCTCGACCCGGTCGATGACCCATTTCAGCACCCGGCTGTTCTCCCCGAATCCGGGCCACAGATAGCGCCCGTCGCTGCCCTTGCGGAACCAGTTCACGTAGAAGATGCGGGGCAGCTTGGCGGCATCGGCACGCTTGCCGAGATCGAGCCAGTGCGCGAAGTAGTCCCCACCGTGATAACCCAGGAACGGCAGCATTGCCATCGGATCGCGGCGGACGACGCCGACGGCACCCGTCGAGGCGGCCGTCGTCTCGCTGGAGAGCGTGGCGCCCATGAAGACGCCGTGCTGCCAGTCCCGCGCCTCGGTCACCAGCGGGACGGTGCTCTTGCGCCGGCCACCGAAGAGGATTGCCGAGATCGGCACGCCGGCCGGATCCTGCCATTCCGGCGCGATGGTGGGGCACTGCCCGGCGGGCGTGCAGAACCTGCTGTTGGGGTGCGCCGCCCTTTCGGTCGACTCCGGAGTCCAGTCCTGCTGTTTCCACGACGTGAGGTGCGCCGGAACCTGCTCGGTCATGCCCTCCCACCAGACGTCGCCGTCGTCGGTCAGCGCGACGTTGGTGAAGATGGAGTTACCGCGCTCGATGGTGTGCATCGCATTGGCGTTGGTGCCGTAGCCGGTGCCCGGTGCGACACCGAAGAAGCCCGCCTCGGGATTGACGGCGTAGAGCCGGCCGTCCTCGCCGAAGCGCATCCAGGCGATGTCATCGCCGACTGTCTCGACCTTCCAGCCGGCAATCGTCGGCTGCAGCATCGCGAGATTGGTCTTGCCCGACGCCGACGGGAACGCGCCGCACACGTAGTGCACCGTGCCCTGCGGGCTGGTGAGTTTCAGGATGAGCATGTGCTCGGCGAGCCAGCCCTCGTCGCGGGCCATGACGCTCGCGATCCGCAGTGCATAGCATTTCTTGCCCAGCAGAGCATTGCCGCCGTAACCCGAGCCGTAGGACCAGATCGAGCGCTCCTCGGGGAAATGCACGATGTACTTGGTCTCGTTGCAGGGCCACGCGACATCCCGCTCCCGGACGCCGTTCTCGTCCTCGGCCAGCGGTGCACCGACCGAGTGCAGGCACGGCACCCATTCCCCGCCAGCCTCGATCCTCGCCAGCGCAGCCGAACCCATCCGGGTCATGATCTGCATCGAGGCGACGACGTAGGGGGAGTCGGTGATCTCGACGCCGAGCTTGGCATTGTCGGCCTCGAGCGGGCCCATCGAGAACGGCACGACATACATCGTGCGGCCACGCATCGAGTTTCGGAACAGCGACCGCAGTGTCCTCTTCATCCGTTCGGGCTCGACCCAGTTGTTGGTCGGCCCGGCGTCATCGCGATTCTTCGAGCAGATGAAGGTCCGGTCCTCCACCCGCGCGACGTCATCGGGATCCGAGGCACACCAGAAGGAATTCGGCTTCTTGGCCGGGTCCAGCGCCACGATGGTGCCGGCGTCGACGAGCTCGCCGGTGATGCGATCCCACTCGACGTCCGATCCGTCGCACCACACCACCCGGTCGGGGCGGGTCAGCCCGGCGACGTCGGATACCCACCCGACCAGCCCCCCGTGCGTGCTGGGCGCCGGGTGTAGTCCGGGAATGGTGCAGAGGGTCATGCCTGCCAGCTCCTTGCCGCTGCATCGCGGTATCGCGGTATCGCTAGGAAGCCCACGAAGTATGGGCGACCCGGGTGGAATTGGTAGAGGCTAGCGCGCGCCCGCGCCGATGGCTGTCACGTCGCTCACACCCGCCCGGGCCGGCTGCCACCTCCCAGCGTTGCTACGTCTCTGCTCCGCGTGGCGAAGCAGACCAGCCCTGCTCCCCGTGGCGGAGCAAAGACGTAGGGCCGGCTCGAGACCCCTGGCACCGCTGCACTGTCGTCGCCTTACCACGCGCCCGACCGAGCCGACCAGCGGCCGCTCACGCACCCGACCGAGCCGACCAGCGGCCGCTCACGCGCCCGACCGAGCCGATCAGCGGCCGCTCACGCACCCGACCGAGCCGATCAGCGGCCGCTCACGCGCCCGACCCCCAACCACGCGCTGGGCAGCAGCGCCGCGGCAACGAGCACCTTGAGCACGTCGCCGGGCAGGAACGGGCGCACTCCCAGAGCGATCGCGTGGCCCAGCGTGGCGTGCACGCTGGCCGCCAGCCACGGAACGCCGACGGCGTAGATCAGCAGGGTGCCGAGCAGCATGGTGGCGACCGTCCGGACCGGCGTGCGGTCACCGCCGCGGCCGGCGAGCCAGCCGACCACGGTCGCCGCCAGCACGAAGCCGACGACATAGCCGAACGACGCCCCGCCCGCACCCGAGGTGTGACCCGCGAACCACGGCACCCCGGCGAGACCGGCCAGCAGATACAAGGCCATGCTGACGAAGCCGCGGCGGGCACCAGCGGCGGCGCCGACCAGCAGCACGGCGAACGTCTGCCCGCTCACCGGCACGGGCGTACCGGGAACCGGGAAGGACAGCTGCGCGGCCAGCCCGGTGAGGCCGGCGAAGGCACAGACGAGCGCGACATCGCGGGCCAGCCCACCGGGCAGGACGTCAGCAAGAACGGCGCGGCGGCGCAGGGACAGGGCAGTGCTGGCCACGGGACGGCTCCTTAGGAGGCTTTGCTGACCGTAGACATGTTGAAGTCGGGGATCCGCAGCGGCGGCATCGCGGCCCGGGTGAAGAAGTCGTTCCACTCCCGTGGCAGCGTGACATCGGTCGGCCCCGCCTGCGCGGCCCGGCCGAGCAGATCCACCGGGCTCTCGTTGAAGCGGAAATTGTTGACGGCGCCGGAGACCTCGCCGTGCTCGACGAGGTAGACGCCGTCGCGGGTGAGGCCGGTGAGCAGCAGCGTCTGCGGGTCCACCTCGCGGATGTACCACAGGCAGGTGAGCAGCAGCCCGCGCTCGGTGGACGCGACCATGTCCGGCAGCGAGCCGGCGCCGGCCGGCGCATCAAGGATCAGGTTGTCGATGATCGGGTGCGCCTCGCCACCGGACTTCGCAGCCCACGCGCGGGTGCCGATGAGCGAGGTCAGCACACCGTCGCGGATCCAGTCGGTGTTGCCGACCGGAGCGCCGTTGTCGAACACCGACCACAGGCCGTTGGAGGAGGTGACGGCAACGAACGGCGCTGCCTGGACTCCGGCCGCCCCCGGATCGCTGCGCAGGGTCAGCCGCATGTCCGAGAGCTTGTCGCCGATCCGGTTGCCACCGCCCTTACGGGAGAAGACCGTCCGGCCCTCGTCGGCTTCGCGGGCCGTCGCGGAGATGTACAGGTAGATGAGCAGGTCGGCCACCGCCGTCGGCGGGAGCAGCGTTTCATACCGGCCGGCCGGTATCTCGGTGGTCCGCTGTGCCCAGCCCAGCCGGGTGGCGAGCTCGGCGTCCAGCGCGGCCACGTCGACGTCGGTGAAGTCCAGGGTCGCGGCGCCGGTCCAGGCCGACCGGGTGTAGTCGTGTGACTTGCCGTTGAGCTCCAGCTTGCCGGTGGGCTGGTCGTGCCGCCGCCGCAGCCCGGTCGAGCTACCGACGTACGTCGAGGTGAGGACGTGCTTGGCGAATCCGAACAGCAGCCGGTCCTGCGCGCGCGCGGACCGGAAGGTCTCACCGAGCGTGGGGGCGAACTCGTCGAATACCGAGACCGAGGTCTGCACCGGCGGCTCGTCCCAGCGCGGGTCGCTGCCCGAGGGCTCGACCAGCGGTGCGGCGTCGTCGGCCGGACCGGCGTCGCGGGCGGCCTGCTCGGAGGCCCGCACCAGCGTCTCGAGGTCGGCCGGGTCGACCGAGCTCCGCTGCACGACCCCGCCGGCCGCGCCCAACTGGCCGTCGACGACGCTTATCACGGTCAGCGTGCGGGAGCGCATCTCGCCGTTCGTGGTGAGGGTGTTGGTGGCCCACCGCAGGTTCGTCTCCGACCGCTCCTCGGCGACAACGACGCAGCCGTCGGCGCGGGAGAGACCCAGCACCCGCTCGACCGTGTCCTGCGGGGTCTGCGGCGAGCTCATCGGCCACCCTCCTTCACGGCATTGAGCACGTTGACACCGCGGAACAGCGTCGAGGGGCATCCGTGGCTGACGGCGGCGATCTGCCCGGGCTGCGCCTTACCGCAGTTGAAGGCCCCCCCGAGCACGTAGGTCTCCGGCCCACCCACCGCCTCCATGGATCCCCAGAAGTCGGTCGTCGTCGCCTGATAGGCGACATCGCGGAGCTGCCCGGCGAGCCGGCCGTTCTCGATCCGGAAGAACCGCTGGCCGGTGAACTGGAAGTTGTAGCGCTGCATGTCGATCGACCAGGACTTGTCGCCGACGATGTAGATCCCTCGGTCGACCGAGCCGATCAGATCGTCGGTGCTCGGGCCGTCCGGCGCCGGCCGCAGGGAGACGTTGGCCATCCGCTGCACCGCGACATGACCGGGTGAGTCGGCCAGCGCGCAGCCGTTGGAGCGGCCGAGGTCCTTCAGCTGCGCCATCCGCCGGTCCAGCTGGTAGCCGACCAGGGTGCCGCCGCTGATCAGGTCCCACCGCTGGCCGGCGACGCCCTCGTCGTCGTACCCGGTCGTCGCCAGACCGTGCCGGGCGGTGCGGTCGCCGGTGACGTTCATGACGGGGGATCCGTACTTCAGCGAGCCGAGCCGGTCGTACGTCGCGAACGACGTGCCGGCGTACGCGGCCTCGTAGCCGAGAGCACGATCGAGCTCGGTGGCGTGCCCGACGGACTCGTGGATGGTCAGCCACAGGTTGGACGGGTCGATCACCAGGTCGTAGCTGCCGGCCTCGACGCTCGGCGCCTTGGTCTTCTCGACCAGGAAGCCGGGCAGCTCGGCGAGCTCGGCGTCCCAATTCCAGCCGGTGCCGATGAGGTATTCCCAGCCGCGGCCCACCGGCGGGGCGAGGGTCCGCATCGTCTCGAACCGGCCGGCCGCCGGGTCGACGGTGACGGCCGTGAACTCGGGCATCAGCCGGACCCGCTGCTGCGTCGTCATGGTGCCGGCCGAGTCGGCGTAGAACTTGTTCTCCTGCACGATCATCACCATCGCGTCGACGTGGTCGACACCATCCGCGGCAACGAGGCGCTCGGAGTAGTCGGTGAGCAGCGCGATCTTCTCGGCGTCGGGGACGTCGAACGGGTTCACGTCGTACGCGGACACCCAGGTGAGGTCGGCGTAGACCGGCTCGTCGGCCAGCTCGATCCGCTCGGTGTTGACCGGAGCGCTGGCCCTGGCCACCGCGACGGCACGCTCGGCAACCCGCGCCGCCTCATCGGTCGTGGGGTCGACACCCGCGGCGAATCCCCAGGTGCCCTCGTGCACGACCCGCACCGAGAAGCCCTGCTGCTCCCCGGTCCGAGCACCCTCGAGCTTCGCGTCGCGCAGCGTGATGTCCTGCGTGCGGATGCGCTCCATCCGGAAGTCCGCGTGCTCCGCGCCGAGGTCGCTGGCCCGTTGCAGCGCGGCCGCCGCGAGCTCGCGCATCGGCAGTACGAGGAACGACGGGTCGAGCTCGGGCACGGGCGCCTCCGGTGGATGAAACCAAGGTGGGAGAGCCGACCCTATCGGCCGCCCCGGTCGAATCATCCCGGTGGCCGCCACAGCTGCGCGGGCGCGCGCACGGCCGGGTCGTCGGAATTCGCCAGCGCCGCCCAGGACGGTGTGCCGTCGCCCGCGTCGAGGAGATGCAGATCGGCCAGCAGCACGGCGGGCGCGGCGTGGGGCGGGAGCGCTGCCTCCACCGGAAGGCCCGCACCGGGGTCGGTGCCCGGATCAGCACCCGGATCGGCGCTGGGATCGCCGGGACCCTGGCCGAGATCCGGGCCGGGAACCGCCCCCGGGCCACCCAGCAGAGCCGGGTCGACCCACTCCCGCC
>JBPCOR010000108.1:0-4182 GCA_051000035.1 Mycobacteriales bacterium
TCAACGACGTGCGATCGTTCGTTTCGTGCAGCGAGCCGGCATCGGTGGCGAAAACGCCCGGAGATCGCAGGGCTGCCGCGGCGGCACCGATCCGCGGCTGCGCCTGCTGCTGTGCCGCGATAAGCGTCCGGGCGCGCGACAGGGTGAGATTGCCGGTGTCGACCGGGGCGATCCACCGGTAGCCGGGCTTGTCGTTGACCCGGTGATCGACGGCGGCGAACGCCTCCGGGTCGGTGAAAATCATCAGCTTGGGCGGGTAGATGTCGTAGTTCGAGCTGGGGTTCTTGAACAGGATCTGCTGGGAACACCAGAACGGGCGCACCGGCTCGACACCCATGTCGGCGTAGATCCCGGCGACCCGCACCGGCACCCCCTCGACCCGCACCGTGCCGCCGGCCCGGGCGCCGATGAAGGACGCCTCGGTGTTGGTGATCCACACCCCGCGCCCGCCCTCGGACGTCAGCTTGCGGACATTGGCCAGCGCGCCGTCCTGGTAGAACAGCGTCACGTCGGCCACGTCGCGGGGCTTCGAGCCGGTCGCGTGCAGCTGGCCATCCGAGCGCGACCGCCAGTTCGTGCTGGCCAGCCGGACCCGCGGCGCGGGCAGGCCGGCGCGGACGAACGCGGCGGTGGCCGTGCGGTTCAGCCGCGCGTATGCCGGAGCCGACAGCAGGCCGGGCGGATACGGCGGGAACGGGGCCGCTGCGACCTGCACGGTCGGCAGCGCCGCATCCGCGCATCGCGCGGCCACCAGCTGATGCAGCGCGGCCGAGGACGAGGAGGACAGGAACAACGCCGCGGACGAGCTCGCACACGCCAGGATCGCGGCCGCCATCGCCACCGCGAAGAACACCGCCGGATTGCGGAAGCCCAGGCCCGGCGCCCGGGTCCACGGCGGCAGCAGCAACGTCCCGCCGCCGGCAGCCCGCGGCGGCTTGCGGTCAGCGGCCGGAAGCGGCGACCGTGGATGGTCCGGCCGGGCTTCGCGCACAGCCATCACCCGCCCACTCGAGCCGCTCGGCGCCCCTGCAGCCACATGGTGAACGGTGACACCGCGGCAGACAAGGCGTGAGCGCCGTCGCCGGGGCCAGCATCCGCGCGCCGGTGGGCGCTGGTTAGGCTCACCGGCGCGAGCCGGAGCGCGCTGCGGTTCGACGCGTGCTCTCGATGTCGAGGACGGATGCCGGTGGACCTGTACGAGTACCAAGCCAAGGATCTCTTCGCCAAGCACGGCGTGCCGGTGCTGCCCGGCGACGTCGCCACCACCGCGGAGCAGGCGCGCGACATCGCGGCACGCATCGGTGGCGCGGTGGTCGTCAAGGCCCAGGTCAAGACCGGCGGGCGCGGTAAGGCGGGCGGGGTAAGGCTGGCGACGTCACCGGCCGAGTCAGCCGAGCGGGCCGCCGCGATCCTCGGTATGGATATCAAGGGCCACACCGTGCACCGGGTGCTGGTCACCCAGGCGAGCGACATCGCCGAGGAGTACTACTTCTCCTTCCTGCTGGACCGGGCCACCCGGACGTTCCTCGCGATCGGATCGGTGCAGGGCGGCGTAGAGATCGAGGAGGTCGCGCGCACCCATCCCGACGCCATCGCGCGGATCCCGGTCGACGCGAACACCGGCATCGATGTCGCCGCCGCGCGCCGGATCGCCCTGGCAGCGAGCTTTCCGGACGAGACCCTCGACCAGGTCGCCGACGTGATCGTCGCCCTGTGGCAGGTATTCACCGCCGAGGACGCGACCCTCGTCGAGGTCAACCCGCTGGTGAAAACACCTGACGGCAAGGTGATCGCGCTGGACGGCAAGGTCACCATCTACGACAACGCGGGATTCCGCCAGCCCGGCCACGCCGAATTCGCCGACGCGAGCGCGGCCGATCCACTGGAGGCACGTGCGGCCGCGAAGCACCTGAATTACGTCAAGCTCGACGGTGCGGTCGGCATCATCGGTAACGGCGCCGGGCTGGTCATGTCCACATTGGACGTCGTCGCGTATGCCGGAGAAATGCACGGCGGCGTCAAGCCCGCGAATTTCCTCGACATCGGCGGCGGCGCGAGTGCTGAGGTGATGGCGAACGGTCTGCAGATCATCCTGTCCGACCCGTCGGTGCGGAGCGTCTTCGTCAACGTCTTCGGCGGCATCACCTCCTGCGACGCGGTCGCCGACGGCATCGTGCAGGCGTTCGCATTGCTGGAGAGCAAGGGCGAGCAGGTCATGCGCCCGCTGGTCGTACGGCTGGACGGCAACAACGCAGCCGAGGGCAGGCGGATCCTCAGCCAGGCGAAGCTGCCCGGCGTAACCCAGGTCGACACCATGGACGGCGCGGCCGCGCGGGCCGCCGAGCTCGCGGCGCAGGGAGCATAGCGACGATGGCGATCTTCCTCCACGAGTCCAGCACGATCATCGTGCAGGGCCTGACCGGCTCGGAGGGCATGAAACATGGCGCGCGGATGCGGCGCGCCGGTTCCCGCCTCGTCGGCGGGGTCAACGCCCGCAAGGCCGGCCAGCAGGTCGTGCTCGAGGGCAAGATGCTGCCCGTCTTCGGCACGGTCGCCGAGGCGATGGGCGAGACAGGCGCGGACGTGAGCGTGGCGTTCGTGCCCCCGGCGTTCTGCAAGGACGCCGTCGTCGAGGCGGTCGACGCGCAGATCGGGCTGCTCATCATCATCACCGAGGGCATCCCGGTGCACGACTCGACGGCATTCTGGGCGCACGCCGTCGCGGCCGGCAACAAGACCCGCATCATCGGCCCGAACTGCCCGGGTGTCGCCAGCCCGGGCGCCAGCAACGCCGGCATCATCCCCGCCGACATCACCACGCCGGGTCGGGTCGGCCTGGTCAGCAAGTCCGGGACGCTGACCTACCAGATGATGTACGAGCTGCGCGACATCGGCTTCTCCACGTGCGTCGGCATCGGCGGCGACCCGGTCATCGGAACGACGCACATCGACTGCCTGCGGGCATTCCAGGCCGACCCGCGGACCGACGCGATAGTGCTGATCGGCGAGATCGGGGGTGACGCCGAGGAGCGTGCGGCGGACTTCATCACCGCCGAGGTCACCAAGCCGGTCGTCGGTTACGTCGCCGGATTCACCGCCCCGGAGGGCAAGACGATGGGGCACGCGGGCGCCATCGTGTCCGGCTCCTCCGGTACGGCGGCCGGCAAGCAGGCCGCGCTCGAGGCGGCCGGCGTACGGGTGGGCAAGACGCCGAGTGAGACCGCCGAGCTGATGCGTGAGGTCATCGGCGGGTAGCCGCCCGCGGCGGTCGTCGCGGAACCAGGCGGCGCCGGGTGTCGTCGGAATGCGGCGGTTGGGTGCTGACTTCGGTACGGTTCACCGCACGGTGCGGCTACCTTGCGTGCCGGCCACACCACAAGCGGTCCCATACGGGAGGACATCGCCATGACCGGCTACGGAGCACCCGGCTCGCCCGGATCACCGGGAGGGCCCGCGCAGGCGGGCTCGTCCGCACCGCCGGTCAAGGCGAGCCGGCCGCCCGTCCTCGAGATTGCCGCCGGCGTCCTCGGCATCCTCGCCTTCATCTGGGGTTTCCTGCACTGTTACGACCCGACCGGCCATGACAAGGTGCTCCAGTACGGCGGGCCGGCTGTCGCCGTCGGGCTCGCCCTGATGGCCGGCCTCATTGCCGTCCTTCCCATGCTGGGTGCCAAGCGGGACCCGAAGACGGAGCAGCCGATCGCGCTGGCGGTGTCTGTCGCCGGGCTGCTCATCGTGATCGCCTCGATGATCGGCAAGCCGGAGGGCGCCTCGACCAAGATCGGCCTGATCCTGCTGCTGATCACCTCGATCCTGCAGGTGATCGCGCTCGCCGTCGGGTGGCTGCAGGACAGCGGCCGGATGTCGCCGATGAGCATGGGCGGCTCCTCGAAGCCGTCGTACTCCGGCCAGCAGGGCGGGTACCCGCAGCAGGGTGGCTACGGCCAGCCAGGCCAGCCCGGCCAACCGTATGGCGGCCGGGGCGGATATGGCCAGCCCGGCGGTTACGGCCAGCAGGGCCAGCAGGGCCAGCAGGGCGGATACGGCCCGCCGTCACCGGGCGGCTACGGCCAGCCGCCGCAGGGTGGCTACGGCCAGCCGGGCGGCGGCGGGTACGGCGGCCCGGGTCCGGCGAGCCAGCCCGGTCAGCCGGCCCAGCCCGGTCAGCCGGCCCAGCCCGGT